>DASQMY010000244.1:0-3770 GCA_035645255.1 Mycobacteriales bacterium | reverse complement strand
CCTGCCTCATCCGCGCGGAAGTCCGGCCGATAGACGCCGTTGAACACTCCGGACGCGGTGTGAAGGGGGCGACGATGCGCGAAGCACGCCGCCCGTCCCCTCTGCGGGACTACACCCGTGCGCAGATCGAGCGGCTCTGCGAGAACAACTTGCTGTCCAACGTCCCGAGCAGATCTACTGCAAGGACCTGGACGCCCGCTTCCTGCGGGTGAGCAAGGCGCAGGCGGCCCGCTTCGGCGGCGCCGACGGAGTCGCGACCGGCGTACTCGTCGCCACCCGGGACATGACCGACCGCAAGCTGGCGGAGGAAGCCCTCGCCCACCAGGCGGTGCACGACCCGCTGACCGGCTCGCCAACCGGGTGCTCCTGGTCGACCGCCTCGACCAGGCACTCGCCCGGCTCGATCGGCACCGGGCGACAATCGGCGTGCTGTTCCTCGACCTCGACCGGTTCAAGATGGTCAACGACAGCCGCGGTCATGCGGCCGGTGACCACGTGCTCCAAGAGGTGGCACGTGGGCTGAGTGCGACGGTACGCCGCGGCGACACGGTGGCGCGCTTCGGCGGCGACGAGTTCGTGATCCTCTGCGAGAACCTGACCGGTGATGAGGTCATCCGGAGTGCTCGCCGAGAGGATCGCAACCGCGCTCGCGCGACCGTTCGACTTCGACGGACACGAGCTCTCCCTCAGTGCAGCATCGGCATCGCGACGTCGGACGACTGGCGGCGCGGCGCCGAGGAGCTGGTCCGCGACGCGGACTCCGCGATGTAGCGGGTATGTCGGCGAGTCCACGAGACGGGAGATCGCATACGCCCACGCCACCGGCAAGCCGATCTCGTTCACCGATCCCTGCTGACCAGTGGACGCTTCAGCTGCGCGCGGGCAACCCGCCCTAGTCGGGGGCAGCCGTCGTTTTCTGGATCTGCATCAGGAACTCGATGTTGTTCTTCGTCTGCTTCATCTTGTCGACGAGGAGCTCGAGCGCCTGCTGCTGCTCGAGGGCGTGCAGCACCCGGCGCAGCTTCCAGACGATCGCCAGCTCCTCCGGCGCCATCAGGATCTCTTCCTTGCGGGTGCCGGACGCGTCGATGTCGACGGCCGGGAAGATCCGGCGGTCGGCCAGCTTGCGGTCGAGCTTGAGCTCCATGTTGCCGGTGCCCTTGAACTCCTCGAAGATCACCTCGTCCATGCGCGACCCGGTCTCGACGAGCGCCGTCGCCAGGATGGTGAGCGAACCGCCGTTCTCGATGTTGCGGGCCGCGCCGAAGAAGCGCTTCGGCGGGTAGAGCGCGGTCGAGTCGACACCACCGGACAGGATGCGTCCGGACGCCGGCGCTGCCAGGTTGTAGGCACGGCCGAGCCGGGTGATCGAGTCGAGGAGTACGACGACGTCGTGCCCCAGCTCGACGAGGCGCTTGGCCCGCTCGATGGAGAGCTCGGCGACGGTCGTGTGGTCCTCGGCGGGCCGGTCGAACGTCGACGCGATGACCTCGCCCTTGACCGACCGCTGCATGTCGGTGACCTCTTCAGGACGCTCGTCGACGAGCACGACCATCAGGTGGGTCTCCGGATTGTTCTTGGTGATCGCGTTCGCGATCGCCTGAAGCACCATCGTCTTGCCGGCCTTCGGCGGCGAGACGATCAGACCGCGCTGTCCCTTCCCGATCGGGCAGACCAGGTCGATGATCCGGGTGGTGAGGATCTGCGGCTCGGTCTCGAGGCGCAGCCGGTCCTGCGGGTAGAGCGGCGTCAGCTTGTTGAACTCGACGCGGGCCTTCGCGGAGTCCGGCTCCATGCCGTTGACGGTGTCGAGACGGACCAGCGCGTTGTACTTGTCGCGCCGGGTGCCGTCCTCGTTGGGCTGGCGCACCGCGCCGGTGACGACGTCACCCTTGCGCAGGTTGTAGCGGCGCACCTGGGCCAGCGAGACGTACACGTCGTTCGGGCCCGGCAGGTAGCCAGTGGTCCGGACGAAGCCGTAGTTGTCGAGGATGTCGAGGATGCCGGCGATCGGCACCAGGACGTCGTCGTCGCGGATGACCGGGTCGGCCTCGACGTAGTTGCCGGGGCCTTGCCCCCCGCCGCGCTGGCGGTTGCGGCCGCGCTCGCGGAACCGGCCGCGCCGCCCGCCGCGCCCGAACTCGTCGTCCGGGCCGCCCTGCCCGCCCTGGTTCTGGCCCGCGCGGTTCTGGCCGCCCTGACCGCCCTGGTTCTGGCCGCCCTGACCTTGGCCGCCCTGGTTCTGGCCGCCCTGACCCTGACCGCCCTGCCGACCGCGGTCGCGGCCGTCCCGGCCGTCGCGGTTGTTGCTGTAGCGCTCGCGCTGCTGGCCGCCCTGCCCGTCGACCGCGCCGTCGGCGGTGCCGGTCGCCGCGGCGGCCGGCTGAGTGCCGCCGCCGTCCGGGGTCCCGGCCGCCTGGGCGTCGACCCGCGCACCGTCCGCGCGCTGGCCGTCGACCCGCTGCCCGTCGGCCGTCTGCTGGCCGTCACCGCCGTCGGCACCGCGGTCCCGGCGACCGCGGTCACGTCGGGTGCGCTCCCGGTCCCGGCCGCCGGCGGGTGCGTCGACCGCGCTGTCGGTCGCGACGCCGTTCCCGGCAGTACGCCGACCGGCGCCGTCGCCGTCGGTCGCGGCGGACTCGGGGTCGGAGGCGGCTGTGGTGGTGGCGCTGCTCGCCGGTTGGCCGCCCGAACCCGGCCCCGGCTCGGCGGCGGCGCTCGTCAACGTCGGCTGCTGACCGGCACTGTCCTGCGCCGCGCGCTCGGTCCGGTCCCGGGTGCTGCCCGCGGCGGGCGAACGCGAAGGCGCCGTGCTCTTCGCGGCGGCGCCGTCGCCGCTGGTGGCGCCGCCCGGGGACGACTGCCCCTGGGAGGACTGAATCGCGGCGACGAGGTCGCCCTTGCGCATCTTCGCCACACCGGGGATGCCCATGCCGGTCGCGACGGCCTGCAGCTCGGGGAGCAGCATGCCGGACAGGCCCTTGCCAGCGGCGCGCGGACGGCGCGCTGGCGCCGCCGTACCCGAGCCGCTGGGGGCCGCGTCTGCGGCTTCGACGGGGGCGTTGGTGGTCTCGCTCAAGGATGTTCCTTCCGTGTCGGCCGGCCGGCGGGGTTCCGCGGGCCGAACCGGTTGGTTCTGGCATTGCCAGGCAGAGGTGGCGACCGAGGTCGCCGGGGAGTCCCGCCGCGGCTGCGACTCGGCGGACCGAGCGCGCCATCCGGCGGGAAGCGCACGCACCTGTTGGGAACCGACCGAGACGAACCGGACCGGCGAGTCCCCCGACCTCTCCGCGCGGCACCGTCTCGTGACCGGCAGACTCGCCCGGCTCGCTTCGTCGCGGGTTGTCTCGGAGCGACGGGAGAACCGTGCGGGTGTCTCGAGCGGCCTCGGCATCCGAGATCAGCTGGCTTGACTGGCGAGCCGGTGACGTCGGCGGCGATGCGCACGCGGCGCCCGTGAGTGCTGCGACGGGCAGGTGCTGCTTGCCAGCCTAACCACGCTGGACACTATCGGCAACAACAACGCCGCGTGTCGCTTGTTCCGGTCAGTGATCCAGCGGCACGACGGCCGCCCCAGACCGGTCTACCGGGAGGACCAGCGCCGCCCACCCCTTCGGTACGGCGGACTCGATCACCTTGCGCGCCGTGTCGTCGCCGGACACCGCGAGGGCGAGCACCGACGGACCGGCTCCGGACACCGTCGCGGCGACCCCGGCCGCACGGAGTGTCGCGACCGTCGCGGCCGTCCGCCGCATCGCGGGCGCGCGGTA
>DASQMY010000243.1:0-6544 GCA_035645255.1 Mycobacteriales bacterium | reverse complement strand
GGTCTCGTTCTGTTGATGATCGGAGCTGTCTACTACCACTGGCGGGCCCGCGATCCGCGCCGGGAGTTCGCGCCGGCGCTGGTTCTGGGCTCGCTGTCCGGCGCGCTGGTTATGGTCCTCCTGGCCCATTGATCCGCGGGGTCGGCCGCAGCGCACCCGCGCCCGTCAGCTGCGCAGCGTCGTTGCCGTCGCGTAGAGAGCGGCGGTGAGGTCTTCCACCTCGACGACCCGCATGCCCTTGGGCGGGGTGCCGGACTCCGGCGGCACCAGCGCCCTGTCGAAGCCCAGCCGGTGCGCCTCGGCCAGCCGCCGCTGGACGGCGCTGACCCGGCGTACCTCACCCGCCAGCCCTACCTCGCCGACGGCGACCAGCCCTGCCGGGAGAGCGAAGTCGTTGCGGGCGCTGGCGACGGCGAGCGCGATGGCCAGGTCGGCAGCGGGCTCGTTCAACCGGACGCCGCCGACGGTGGCGGTGTAGACGTCGAGGTCGGCGAGCCTGATCCGGGCGCGCCGCTCGAGCACCGCCAGCATCATCGAGACCCGGCTGCCGTCGAGCCCGCTGGTCTGCCGGCGCGGGTTGGGCGTGGCGGACGGTCCGGCAAGGGCCTGTACCTCGGCAACGAGGGGCCGCCGCCCCTCGATCGCCACCGTGACGCAGGTGCCGGCGACCGGTTCGGCCCGCCGTGACAGGAAGAGCCCGGACGGGTCGGGCAGACCCACGATGCCGCCCTCGGTCAGCTCGAAGCAGCCGACCTCGTCGGCCGCGCCGTAGCGGTTCTTGATCGCCCGGACGAGCCGCAGCGTCGCGTGCCGGTCGCCCTCGAAGTGCAGGACTACGTCGACGAGGTGCTCCAGAGTCCGGGGACCGGCGACCGACCCGTCCTTGGTGACGTGCCCGACGAGGACCGTCGCGATGTCGCGCTCCTTGGCCACCTTGATCAGTGCCGACGCGCAGTCGCGGATCTGCGAGACGCCGCCGGCCGCCCCGTCCACCTCGGGGTGCGACACCGTCTGGATCGAGTCGATGACCAGCAGCCGCGGCTGCACGGCGTCGACGTGCGCGAGCACCGCGCCGAGGTCGGTCTCCGCCGCGATGAACAGGTCAGGCGACAGCGCACCGACCCGGCCCGCCCGCAGCCGGACCTGCGACGCCGACTCCTCGCCCGACACGATCAGCGCCCGGCGGTCCGGCCTGGCGAAGCGCTGCGCCACCTCCAGCAGCAGCGTGGACTTCCCGACCCCGGGCTCGCCGGCGAGCAGCAGCACCGCACCCGGCACCAGCCCGCCGCCGAGCACGCGGTCGAGCTCGTCGACCCCGGTCGGCTGCGCCTGCGCGGACTCGACGTCGAGCTCGCCGATCGGGCGCGCTGCGGTCAGGACCGCGCCCGGCTTGAGCGCGCGGACCGTCGACGCGCCGACCTCGGCGACCGTCCCCCACGCCTGGCACTCGGGGCACCGGCCGACCCACTTCGCGGTCGTCACGCCGCACTCCCGGCAGACGTACGGCGCGCGCTCACGGACCTTGGCTGGCATGCCGCTCACGCTAGCGGCCGGCTGCGACATCTCCCGGCGCCACGCCTGCGCCTTGTGGACGCCGCAGACAGCGCGGGCGTCGTACCGCGCGTCTTGTGTACCGATCGGGCAGCGACACGCCGGACCGATACGGCGTGTCGCTGCCGTTCGGCTACACAAGATGGCCCGCGGCGGGGCAACGGGCGGCGACCCGGCGCGGGAGGTCAGACCAGCTGGTCGCCCTGCACCACGAGCAGCGCGACCGCGACCACCGCGGTGAGCACGACGAGCCGGAACGCGTCGCGGGACTGCGCCCGGCCGGCCGCCACGACGACGATCCCGCCGATCGCCAGCGCCGCGACTCCCAGCAGCACCCATGCGACCGCACCGACGCCGCCGGGCGGTCCGAGCGCCAGGGTCAGGCAGGCGGCAGCCAGCAGGACTACCGCGAGCAGCAGCGACCACCGGCGGCCGAGCCGATGCGGCAGCCCGCGTACGCCGAGCCGGACGTCCTCGGCCAGGTCCGGCAGCGTGTTGGTCAGGTGCGCGCTCGCACCCAGCAGCGCTCCTCCGGCCGTCGCCCACGCAGGCGCCATGGTCCCGTCGACCGACAGCGTGACGACTGACGGCACGAGGCCGAACGCGACGACGTACGGCAGCGGTGAGAGCACGGACGACTTGAAGACCAGGTTGTAGCCCCACGCGAACGCCACCGCGACGAGGTGCGCGACCCCGGCCCGCCAGCCGAGCAGGAGTGACAGAGGCACGCACAGCACCAGCGCGACCAGCGCCGAGATTCCGACCACCCGGTCGGCCACCAGCCCGGCCGCCACCGGCTTGTCGGACCGCGCCGCGGCCTTGTCGCGGTCGCGGTCGATGTAGTCGTTGCTCCACCCGACGGAGAGCTGCCCGGCCAGGAACGCGAGCAGCACCAGCCACCACCGCCCGCCAGCCGCGACCGCCAGCGCGGTCGCGATGGACGTCACCGCGACCACCGGCTCCGGGTGGCACGAACCCGCCAGCGCGCGGGCGCGCGACGCCGCGGTCGCCGTACCGGAGGCGTCGTAGCTGCTCACCGGGCCAGTATCCCGGCGAGGTACGGCGAGAGCCCTGTCGCGCACGCGAAAGCGGCGCCCGGACGGTCGCCCACCGGCCGGCCGCCGCGACCCTTGATCGACCGTGTATCCTTGGAAGCCGAAGAAGGGGTATTCCTCATATGACTTTCACGGTCGGCGAGACTGTCGTCTATCCGCATCACGGTGCGGCCCTGATCGAGGCGATCGAGACGCGCCTCATCAAAGGCGAGGAGCGGATCTACCTCGTTCTGAAGATCGCGCAGGGTGACCTCACGGTCCGCGTCCCCGCCGACAACGCCGAGATCGTCGGTGTCCGCGACGTGGTGGGCGAAGAGGGTCTAGCCAAAGTCTTCGACGTGCTGCGCGCCCCCCACACCGAGGAGCCGACCAACTGGTCGCGGCGCTACAAGGCCAACCTCGAGAAGCTCGCCTCCGGCGACGTCAACAAGGTCGCCGAGGTCGTCCGTGACCTGTGGCGGCGCGACCGCGAGCGCGGCCTGTCCGCCGGCGAGAAGCGCATGCTGAGCAAGGCCCGCCAGATCCTCGTCAGCGAGCTGGCGCTCGCTGAGGGCACCAACGAGGACAAGGCCGAGGCCATGCTCGACGAGGTCCTCGCCTCCTAGGTTCGCCCGGTCGGCCGCGGCACCACGCGGGCGGCGCGTTTCAGGAGGCACTCGATGTCCGGGAAGCGCAGCAGGAGCGGTGGGGTCGTCGAGCTGCTCCGGCTGCTCGCGGTCATCTTCTTCGCCGGCGTCGGCTACGAGCTCGCGCGCGCCGTCAACGACGGTGACGCCAACGTGCTCGGCCCGTTCAACGCGATAGCGGTCGGGGTCATCGTCGGCTCCGGCCTCGGCTACGTCCTCGGCGGCATCCTCGGCCGGACCACGATCACGACGGTCGACCGGGTCGACATCGGCCTGCGCGAGTCGTCCGCCGAGTCGCTGGTCGCCGGCGCGATTGGGCTGGTGCTCGGCGTGCTCGTCGCCGCGGGCGTCGGCTGGCCGCTGTTCCTGATCCCCGAGCCGTTCATCGCGTTCCCGATCTTCGGGACGCTGCTCGTCGTGCTCGGCCTGGCCGGCTACACGCTCGGGAAGTCCAAGCGCGAGGGGATGCTGGCGCTGTTCGGCGCCCGCGCCGGGATGGCGCCGCGGACGTCGCCCACGTCGACCATGCCGCGGATCGTGGACACGTCGATCGCGATCGACGGCCGGGTGCTCGACGTCGTGCGCGCGGGCTTCCTGCACGGCACGATGCTGATCTGCCAGCCGGTCATCGCCGAGCTGCAGGGGCTCGCCGACGCCTCCGACGACGTACGCCGGGCCCGCGGCCGCAAGGGGCTCGAGGTGCTCGAGCGGCTCCGGCGGGAGCCGGGTGTCGACTTCGAGGTGGTCGACGACGAGGTGCCGGGGGTGCACGAGGTCGACGCCAAGCTGGTCCGGCTGTGCCTCGACCGGCCGGCCGC
Organism: Mycobacteriales bacterium; assembly: GCA_035645255.1. Taxonomy (GTDB): domain Bacteria; phylum Actinomycetota; class Actinomycetes; order BP-191; family BP-191; genus DASQMY01. The sequence continues at coordinate 2,494 of DASQMY010000243.1, read as the reverse complement.
GCTGCTCACCCTCGACACCAATCTCGCCAAGGCCGCCGCGCTCGCCGGCGTGCAGGTGCTCAACCTGCACGCGCTCGCCCAGGCGCTCCGGCCACCCGTTACGGCCGGGGACGACGTCGCCGTACTGCTGCTCAAGGCGGGCAAGGAGCCGGGGCAGGCGGTCGGCTACCTCGACGACGGCACCATGGTCGTCTGCGAGCGGGCCCGCGACCGGGTCGGCGCCGAGGTCCTCGTCCGGGTGACCAGCGTGCTGACGACCGCCAACGGCCGGCTGGTGTTCGCCCACCCGGCCGACTCGCCGGACCCGGCGCTGGCCAGCGAGACAGGTCGCCCGAAACCGCCCGCGGCGAGGCCGTCCCCCCGGCCCCCGGTCCCCAAGCCGCCGGCGGCGAACCCCTCGCCGGCCATGCTCCCGCCGCGGCAGGGCGCATCGTGACCGTCGCCGCCGTCGTACCGGCGGCCGGTCGCGGGGAGCGGCTCGGGCCGGGCGCCCCGAAGGCGCTCCGCGAGCTGGCCGGCACGCCGATGCTGGTGCACGCGGTGCGCGGGCTGCTCCGAGCCAGGCTGGTCGACCTGGTCGTGGTCGCCGCGCCGCCCGGCGGCGAGGCCGAGGTGCGTGCGGTCCTCGACACCTACGACGTCTCCAAGGAGGTCCGCGTCGTCACCGGCGGCGCGACCCGGCAGGAGTCGGTACGCCGGTCGATCGACGCGCTGCCCGACGACGTCGACGTCGTGCTGGTGCACGACGCCGCGCGGCCGCTTGCGCCGAGCGAGCTGGCCGACGCCGTCGTCGCCCGGGTCCGGGGTGGCGCCGACGCGGTCGTCCCCGGGCTCCCGGTCGCCGACACGATCAAGCGGGTGGGCCCGGGGTCGGTCGTCACCGAGACCTTGGCGCGGTCCGAGCTCGTCGCCGTGCAGACGCCGCAGGGGTTCACCCGGGAGCTGCTGACCAAGGCGCACGACGCCGCGGTCGTCGACGGCTACGACGCGACCGACGACGCCGGGCTGGTGGAGCGGGTCGGCGCGAGCGTGACCGTCGTGCCGGGGAGCGCGGAGGCGTTCAAGGTGACCCGGCCGGCCGACCTGGTCTACGCGGAGGCGCTGCTGCGGGACCGGCGTGCCCGCTGACCTCCCGCGCGTCGGCGTCGGCGTCGACGTGCACCCGTTCGGCGAGGGCCGCTCGCTGTGGCTGGCCGGCTTGTCGTGGCCGGGCGAGCGCGGGCTGGCCGGGCACTCCGACGGCGACGTGGCGGCGCACGCCTGCTGCGACGCGCTGCTGTCCGCCGCCGGTCTCGGCGACCTCGGGTCGGTCTTCGGCACGGCGGAGCCGGAGATCGCGGGTGCGGCAGGGATGGCGCTGCTCGTGGCGACCGCGCGCCGGCTGTCGGCGGCCGGCTGGGTGATCGGCAACGTGGCCGTGCAGGTGGTCGGCGAGCGGCCCAGGCTCGCCCCGCGCCGCGCCGAGGCGGAAGCGGCGCTGTCGGCGGCGGTCGGCGCGCCGGTCACCGTCTCGGGTACGACGACCGACGGGCTCGGCCTGACCGGCCGCGGTGAGGGGATCGCCGCGATCGCCACGGCGCTGGTGGCCCGCGCGACCTGAGGTCCACGGCGCGTGAACGATCCACCGGCTCCCCGGCTGCCCGCTGCGGGTCTCGGCGAGCACGCGCGGCTAGCATGCGCCGCATGCGCAGGAGCGCGGCAGCTGCCGGCACGTCGCTGTTCCTCGCTCTCGCGCCCGGCGTGACGGCCGGCCTGGTCCCATGGGCTGATCACCCGCTGGCGGTCGACGGACCGGTCGCCGGCCAGCCGTGGACCCGCTGGGTCGGCGCACTGGTCGTGGCGCTGGGAGCGGCGTTCGTCCTACACGCGTTCATCCGGTTCGTCGTGGACGGGGGCGGGACGCCGGCGCCGGTCGCGCCGACCGAGCGTGTTCCTGGCCATGACGGCGGCGTTCGTCCGCTGGTACGAGGAGCCGACGCCCGCCGGGCAGTTCCCCGCCGACTATCCGGCTTACCTCGCCGCAGTCCCGGGGTGGTGGCCGCGGCTGCGTTCGTGGCGTCCGACGAACGCGAACGGCGGGGCTGCGAGAACGTCTGCTCCCGGCTGACCCCGACGCGAGCGCGGGCGGGCCGTTAGCATCAGCGGTCCCCCGTCGCACAAGAAGGTCAAACCGCGTGGCGCTCGTCCTCTACGACACGATGTCCCGTGCAGCGCGCAAGTTCGAACCCGTGCGCGCCGGCCACGCCGGGCTCTACCTGTGCGGGCCGACCGTGCAGTCCGGGCCGCACGTCGGACACCTGCGCAGCGCGATCGCGGCCGACATCCTGCAGCGCTGGCTGATCGCTTCCGGCTACGACGTCACCTACGTCCGCAACGTCACCGACATCGACGACAAGATCATCCACAACGCCGGCCACGAGGGCGTCACCACGTGGGTGCTGGCCGAGCGCAACCAGCGCGAGTTCAACCGCGCGTACGAAGCCCTCGGGGTGCT
>DASQMY010000242.1:0-13393 GCA_035645255.1 Mycobacteriales bacterium | reverse complement strand
ACGGTGCGGGCCGGCCGGCCCGCACTCGTCGACGTACTCACGCCCGGGGGTCCAGGCACCAGCTAGGAGGAAGACCATGACGATGACCGCCACGGATCCGGTCCAGCGCTACGCGGCCGGCCGCGACTGGTGCATGCTCATCGGCGGCGAGTTCGTCGAGGCGACCGGCCAGCAGGTCACTGACACCTACGACCCGTCCACGGGACGGGTGCTCGCCGCGGTACCCGACGCGGCCGCTGCGGACGTCGCCCGCGCCGTCGCAGCTGCCGCCGCCGCGCAACCCGCCTGGCAGCGACTCGGCCACGCTGGCCGGGCGGCCTGCTTCGCCGAGTTCGGCGCGCTGATCGAGGCCAACCTGGAAGAGCTCGCGATGCTCGACGCGATCGACTGCGGCAACCCGGTCGCTGCGATGCGAGTCGACGCGCAGATCAGCCTTCAGTACATCGCGGGCTGGCCCGGCCTGGCGCAGGCGATGACCGGACGGGTGATTCCCGCGAGCGCGGACGGCCTGCACTTCACCTCGTCCCGGCCCTACGGCGTGGTCGGCCGAATCACCGCGTTCAACCACCCGCTGATGTTCGCCGCGACCCGGCCGCTACCGGCTTTGATCACCGGCAACTCCATCGTCATCAAGCCGTCACCGCAGACGCCGCTGGCGACGCTGCGGCTCGCGGAGCTCTTCGCGCAGGCGTTCCCACCGGGTGTGGTCAACGTGGTGACCGGCGGCGCCGACAGCGGTGACGCGCTCGTCACCGACGCGCGGGTGAAGCGCATCGCCTTCACGGGCAGTCTTCAGGTGGGCCTGCTCATCCAGCGCCGCGCCGCCGAGTCCGGTCACGTCAAGCACGTCTCGCTCGAGCTCGGCGGCAAGAACGCGATGGTGGTCTTCCCGGACGTCGACATCCCCGCAGCGGTCGACGGCGCCGTCGACGGCATGAACTTCACGGTCTGCCAGGGTCAGTCGTGCGGCTCGAACTCCCGCATCCTGGTGCACGCTGCCATCCACGACGAGTTCGTCGCCGCCCTCGCGGACCGGTTGCGCTCGCTGCGGGTCGGGACGGCGTACGACGACGGCACCGACATGGGCCCCCTGGTCAGCTCGGCGCACCACGAGCGGGTGTCCGGCTTCGTCGACCGCGCGGTCTCCGCGGGAGCCGAGCTGGTCACCGGCGCCGACCGGCCGCCGGATGCCGATCCGTCGGGCTACTTCCTCAACCCCGCGGTGCTGGCCGGCGTGCGCCCCGACATGGAGGTGGCGACGGACGAGATCTTCGGACCGGTGGTGAGCGTGCTGCGGTGGGACGACTACGGCCGGATGCTCGACGTCGCCAACGGCGTCGACCTCGGCCTCACCGCGAGCGTCTGGACCCACGATCTCGACCTCGCGCACCGCACGGCCCAGGCACTAGACGCGGGGTACGTGTGGGTCAACGACTCCAGCCGGCACTACTTCGGTACGCCGTTCGGCGGCACCAAGGACAGCGGCACGGGGCGCGAGGAGTCGGTCGAGGAGCTCGACAGCTACGTAGAGCAGAAGGCGGTCCACGTCCGGATGCAGTCCGGCGCGGCGGCCGCAGTCCGGCGGGGGTGGACCGGGGGCAGCCCCGCCGTTGACGTCTCCCAGAGCTAATGAATACAGTAGGCACGAGCGGCTCGCCGCCGAGCCAGGCACTTCCCCGACCGGGAGGTAGACCCTTGCGCGATCTCCGTGACAGCAGACTCCGTAAGGCCGCCGGCGCCCTCGCTGCCTCCCTCGTCTTGGTGGCGTGCAGCGCTGGTGAGGACGACGACGCGCCCAAGGCCGCCAACACCGCCACCGGGGCTGCCGCCGCGAAGGGTTGCGACAGCGTCGACCTGACCAAGCCGCCCGCTGCGCCCGTGAAGATGCGGATCGGCCACGGCCAGGCGGCAGAGGAGCCGTTCTGGCTGATGCAGGTCGACGACGCCCTCGCCAAGAACAAGGGCAAGTGGTACTCGATGGAGCTCAAGCCGTTCCGCGCGACGGCCGAGCGGCTGGCGGCGTACCAGGCCAAGGAGCTCGACGCGGTGACGATCTCGCCGCAGGCGCAGATCCGCGGCACCGCCGCGGGCGCGCTGGACCTCTACGCCATCGCCACGATCATGCGGGAGGGCGAGAAGGGCGCGTTCAGCACCTCCTTCGTCGCCATGGAGAAGTCCGGCATCGACTCGGTGGAGAAGATGAAGGGCAAGACGATCGCCATCGTCGACGAGGGGACGCAGCTGGACTTCCTTGCCCGGCAGGGGATCTCCAAGGCCGGCGGCGACCCGGCCAAGGACGCCAAGTACGTCGTCTTCCCGTTCAACGCCCAGGAAGAAGCGCTACGCGCTGGCCGGATCGACGTCGCGGGGCTACCTGAGCCGTTCTACACCCTGGCGAAGAGCAAGGGCGGCATCGTCGACGTCTTCAGCGCCGCGGACGTCAGCGACTTCGCCTACGACCTGCTGACGGTCTCGTTCAAGCAGCAGTTCGTCGCGGACAACCTCGGTGCCGTGTGCGCCTGGGCAGCCGACTTCCGCGAGTCGATGAAGTACTGGAAGGGCAGCAACAAGGAGGCACGCGGCAAGCTGGTCGGCACACCGTTCGTGCAGCTGCCCGGCCCCGTCTACGAGAAGACCGGGGACTACGCCCGGCCGGATGACGGGAAGGTCGACGTCCAGGGCGCCAAGCAGATGCTCGACCAGATGATCAAGTTCGGCATCCTGAAGGAATCTGATCGGATCGACACCAACAAGCTCGTCCGCCCCGGGGTCAGCATCGGTCACTGAGCCGGTGACCGGGCAGCTGCAACAGGAGTGTCAGTGACCTCTAGCCGGGCAGAACAGCGATCGGCAGACCTGCCGCAGGCAGCTGCGCCGTCCTCGGGCAACGACAAGCTTTTGTCGGTCCGTGACGTGACCAAGGCCTTCTCACGCGGTGCGCGACGGGTCGTCGCCCTCGACGGCGTGACCGTCGAGGCACGGCGTGGCGAGTTCCTCACCGTCGTCGGACCATCCGGGTGCGGCAAGTCGACCCTGCTGCACATCATCGGCGGCTTCGAGACGGCGACGTCCGGCGACGTCGAGGTCGACGGCAAGCCGGTGACGGGCGCCGGCCGCGACCGGGGCATGGTGTTCCAGAAGGCGACGCTGTTCCCGTGGATGAGCATCGAGCGCAACGTCGCGTGGCCGCTCGACGTGGCCGGTGTCGGCAAGTCGGACGCCCGCGATCGCGCGCGCGAGCTGCTCGAGCTGGTCGGCTTGCACGGGTTCGCCGACGCCTATCCGGGCGAGCTCTCCGGGGGCATGCAGCAGAGAGCCGCGCTGGCACGAACGCTGGCGATGGAACCCGCGCTGCTGCTGATGGACGAGCCGTTCGGCGCCCTCGACGCGCAGACTCGCGAGCTGATGCAGGAGGAGCTCAATCGCATCTGGCAGGAGTCGGGCACCACCGTGGTGTTCATCACCCACGACATCAACGAGGCGGTCTTTCTCGGCGACCGCGTCGTGGTGATGAGCGGGCGGCCCGGCCAGGTGATCGACGACGTGCGGATCGAGCTGCCGCGGCCACGGTCGGCTGAGACCAAGGGCAGCAAGGAGTTCGGCGACTATCACCTGCACCTGTGGTCGCTGCTGCGCGGCGAGGCGGCGAAGGCGGAGACGGTACGCCGATGATGGCGGCGGTCATCGAGCGGCGCTGGCTCGCCTCGACCCTGTTCCTGGTCCTGCTGCTCGCGCTCTGGCAGCTCGCCGGCGCGCTGGACGCGCTTCCGGACTACATCCTCACGCCATCCGCGGTGGTGGCGGGTCTCGGTGAGGCGCATCGGGAAGGACGGCTGTTCCCGGCCGCGCGCAAGAGCATGTTCCGGCTGCTCGCCGGCTTCGCGATCGGCAGCAGCGTCGGTGTAGTGATCGGGCTGCTCGCCGGCGTGAGCCGGGTAGCCGAAGATCTCGCGGACACCGTCGTATCGCTGACCTATCCGCTGCCGAAGATCGCGCTGTTCCCGATCGTGGCCGTGTGGCTGGGCTTCACCGATCGGGCACGCATCCTGGTCATCGCGATCTCCTGCTTCTACCCGTCGTTCATCAATGCGTTGGCCGGCACGCGCGGCATCGAGCCTCGGCTGCTCTGGGTCGCCCGCAACGCCGGGGCCAGCAGGTTCCGGGCCTTCCGCCAGGTGGTGCTGCGGGCGGCCATGCCCTCGGTCGTCACCGGTGTCCGCATCAGCCTCGCTCTGGCTTTCATCCTCACCTACGCAACCGAGTCGCTCGGTGCCGGACGCGGTGGCCTCGGCGAGCTGATCGAGATCGGGCAGGACAACCTGCGCTACCCGTTGATGTGGGCCGGGATCGCGGCGTTCGCGCTGCTCGGCTTCGCCGCGGATCAGCTGTGGCTCAGGCTGTCCGGTCGCCTGCTCCGGGGCCAGCGGGTGGAGGCGATCGGCCGTGCCTGAGACGGTGACCGTCTCGGCGACCGCCGAGCCTGCGGCGCTTGGTGCGGGTGCGCCGCGCCGCCGCCGCTGGCCGTCGGGCTGGTCGCGCCGCCTCCGGCGGATCGCGGCGGTCGTCGTGCCCTTCATGCTCTGGGACTTTGCCGCAGCCGCCTCCGACAACCGGCTGTTTCCCGGCCCGTTCAGGGTTTTCGAGGAGCTGTGGGAGCAGCTGACCGATGGCACGTTGTGGTTCCACGGGCGCGTAACGCTGCTGCGCGGACTGGCGGGCCTCGCCATCGCCGTCGTCGTCGGCGTCCTGCTCGGCGTGCTTATGGCGACGGTGCGCTGGCTGGACGCCGCGCTGCAGCCGCTGATCGTCGCCACTTATCCGGTGCCCAAGCTCGCCCTGTTCCCGCTGCTGGTGCTGTTGCTCGGATTCGGTCCGGCGTCCAAGATCGCGATGGTCGCGCTCGAGTGCTCCTATCCGATCATCCTGACGACCTACGCCGGCGTGCAGGCCATCGACAAGCACTACTTCTGGTTGGCCCGCAACGTCGGCGCCGGCCCGCTGGCGCGGCTGCAGCTGATGCTGCGCGCCGCGTCGCCCGCGCTGATGGCCAGCCTGCGCATGGCTGCGCCGATCATGCTGGTCGTCATCGTCGTCACGGAGCTGATCGGCGAGTCGCGCGGTCTCGGCTACCTGATCCGGCAGGCGGGCGCCGACTTCCAGCCGGCCACGGCGCTGTCGATCGTGCTCCTGCTGGGAATCATCGGCTTCACCGTTGACCGGACGATCGTGGCGCTGTCGGCACGGACCACCCGGTGGGCTGCGCAGGTACGGCTGTGAACCCCGCCGTCATCGACCGGCTCTCGCGCATACCCGTCGAGGACCGTGCGGCGCTGCGCAAGATGTGGTCGGGTGAGATTCCCCAGCGCGCCGAGCTCGGCTCGCAGGCCGCGCTGCTGGTGATCGACATGACAGAGGCGTTCGTGCGGGACGACTACCCCACCGGCTGGGCAGCCACCGGCGAACCCTGCGCCGCTGCACTGGCCGGCGTCGTCGCCGCTGCCCGCCGGCACGGCGTACCCGTCCTGTACACCAGGACCGAGCCGCTCGCGCACGCCGCCGAGGTCGGCGGGTGGCTGCGCGGCCGGCCGGGACCTTCGATGTTCCCGTTCGACTCGCCCGGCCCGCATCACGACATCGTGCCGGAGCTCAAGCCCGAACCCGCCGACATCGTCTTCGCCAAGCCGAAGCCGTCCGCCTTCTTCGGCACCCAGCTCACCGGGCTGCTCACGGCGCTTCGGGTGCACACCGTCGTAGTGACCGGGATGACGACGAGCGGCTGCGTGCGCGCAACGGTCAACGACGCCTTCATGCTCAACTTCCGGGTCGTCGTACCCGTCGACTGCGTGGCCGACCGCTCCCAGCTCTCCCACGAGGTCGAGCTCTTCGACATGGGGGCGAAGTACGCCGACCTGGTCGAGTCGGCCGACGTGATACGCGGTTTCGCCGCACCTGCTGCTGAGAGGTCTCCATGAACATCTTCTCCTCGGCCGACCCGGCCGAGCGTCTGCTTGCCTCGGTTCAGCCGGAAGCCGCAAAGATCCCGGCGCACATCCACACCGACCCGGAGATCTACCGGCTCGAGATGAAAAGGGTCTTCGGTCGGGTCTGGCTCTTCGTCGCACACGAGTCCGAGATCCCGGAGCGCGGCAACTGGGTGGTGCGCGACATGGGCGAGCAGAACGTCATCGTGTCCCGCGGCGAGGACGGTCAGCTCCGGGTGTTCCTCAACTCGTGCCGGCACCGCGGGATGAAGCTCGCGTGCGAGGACCGCGGCACCGGGAAGTCGTGGCGCTGCCCCTACCACGGCTTCACCTACAACAACAGCGGCAACTTCGTCGGTGCCCCCTACCAACGCGAGGCCTACCCCGAAGGTATCGACCGCGAGGGGCTGCAGCTGATCGAGGCCCGCTGCGAGTCGTACGCCGGGCTGGTGTTCGCCACGTTCAACGCCAACGCCGAACCATTGGACGACTTCTTGGGCGAGCTCCGCTGGTACCTCGACATCCTCGTCGGGCGCGCCGAGTTCGAGGTCGTCGGCGTACCGCAGCGATGGATCGTTCCCACGGCCTGGAAGCTGCCGGCGGAGAACTTCGCGTCCGACGCCTATCACACCGTCACCACGCACGCTTTCCTCGCCAAGCTCGGGCTCGTCAAGGGGGTCGACTTCGGCAAGATCGGCTACCACGTCGTCCCGGCAGGCGGCCATGGTCTCGGCATCGGCACCCAGGAGGAGGGCCCGTGGTATCCGGCTGAGCTCCGCGCTGAGTACGAGAGCCGGCTCAGCCTGGACCAGCTCGCACTGATGGACCGCATCAAGAACTTCCACGGCAACGTCTTCCCGAACATGTCGTTCCTGATCCCGAACGTGATCGAGATCGCGGGCAAGCGGGTGACTGGAATGACGATCCGACAGTGGCAGCCGATCGCGCCTGACCAGATCCAGGCGCTGTCGTGGCACCTGGTGGAGAAGAACGCGCCGGACTGGTGGAAGGAGCTGGGGCGCAAGACATACGTGCAGACGTTCGGCAGCAGCGGAATGTTCGAGCAGGACGACACCGAGAACTGGGAGCTGCAGACGCGCAACTCGTTGTCGTCACTGTCATTCGACGAGCCGGTACTTCTCGACTACCGGATGGGCATGGGAGGCGTGCCGATGACCGACTTCGCCGGACCCGGCGAGGTCTACGAGGGCAAGTACAGCGAGGCAGCCGCCCGCGGCTTCTACCGTCGCTGGCTGGACCTGATGCTGGCGGAGAAGTGACCGCCGTCAGTCAGCGCGTCGGCGTACCGCTCGAGACCAGGCTGGCGGTCGAGGACTTCCTCGTCGACGAGGCGCTGCTACTCGATGACCGGCGGTTCGACGAGTGGTTCGAGCTGTTCACCGACGACCTCGTCTACCAGGCGCCCGTTCGGGTGACTGCGAAGCGCGGGCACGAGGAGATCGTGGACACGATCTTCCACTTCGACGAGAGCAAGCAGAGCCTCGGGCTGCGCGTGCGCCGCCTCGGCACCGACGTCGCATGGGCGGAGGATCCGCCCTCCGTGACGCGTCACTACGTCAGCAATGTTCGGGTAACACAAGCCGACGCACCCGGCGAACTGGTCGTCCGTGCGTACGTGCTGCTGTATCGGTCGCGGGGCGACCGGGGACTGCACGACATGATCTCCTACGTCCGCTGGGACGTTCTTCGCCCGAGCGGGTCATCATTCCAAATTGCTCGCCGACGAGCGGTCCTCGACCAAGCAGTTCTGGGCACGAAGAATCTCGCGATCTTCCTCTGACGCGGGTCGGCGATCGTTGGCGCTGGCGTCAGTCGTTTTCGTCGCTCGACGTTCGGGTAGCCGTCCCGGTGGGCTACCAGAGGAGGCGGTGATGGCGCTTCCAGTCGCGCCGCCGCTCCAGCCGATGCTCGCCAAGCTCGCGCGGGCGGTCCCGGACGACCGGCCCTACGTCTTCGAGCCCAAGTGGGACGGCTTCCGCTGCCTGGTGTTCCGCGACGGCACCGACGTCGACCTGCGCAGCCGCAACCAGCGGCCGCTCGCCCGCTACTTCCCGGAGATCGTGGCGGCAATGCTCGCCCTGCCGCAGCAGGCGTTCGTGCTCGACGGCGAGCTCGTCGTGCACCGGGGCGGCTCCTCGGACTTCGCGGCGCTGATGTCCCGGCTGCACCCGTCGGCGTCGCGGGTGAGTCTGCTGGCGGCGCAGACGCCGGCGCGGCTGGTCGCGTTCGACCTGCTGGCATGCGGTTCTGCCGACCTGCGCGACCAGCCCTTCGCCGTACGCCGGACGGCCCTGGCGGATCTCCTGGTCGAAGCGCCCGCACCCGTAGTGCTCACCCCGTCGACCACCGACCCGCGCGAGGCGCGGCAGTGGCTCGGCGCACCGGCCGGCGCCGGCATCGACGGCGTCGTGGCCAAGGATCCGGACAGCCGCTACCAGCCGGGCCGACGGGTCATGGTGAAGGTCAAGCACGAGCGCACGGTGGAGTGCGTGGTCGCCGGCTTCCGCGTCTTCACAGACCGGCCCGTCGTCAGTTCGCTGCTGCTCGGCTTGTGGGACGGCGCCGCGCTGCGGCACGTCGGGCTCGTGCAGTCCTTCCCCGAGACGGCTCGCATGGAGCTGCTGGATCGACTGCGTCCGCTGCTGACTCCGATCGCCGGGCACCCGTGGGAGCAGGGGTTCGCGGTCGAGGGCGGGCCGACCGGCCGGCTGAAGGGCGCGGCCGGCCGGTGGGTCCCCGGGATGACGCAGGACTGGGCGCCCGTCCGTCCCGAGCTGGTCGCCGAGGTCGGCTTCGACCAGCTCGACGGGCTGCGCTTCCGCCACCCGGCACAGCTCAAGCGGTGGCGGCCCGACCGCGATGCCGCTTCGTGCACCATCGACCAGCTGGCAGCGGCGACATGACCGCCGCAGGGCCTCTACCCGCCAAGCGGCGGCTGCGAGCCGTCCTGCGCCGCATTGTCTGACGCGACCGGCAGAATGAACCGATGCCCAGCGAAGAGCCGATGCTGCTCGCCGAGATCGCCGCGACGTCAGCCGCCGTCACGTCCAGCGCGGCGCGAACCCGCAAGATCGAGGCGATCGCCGACTGCCTGCGTGCGGCGTCCACCGACGACGCGCCGGTCGTGGTCAGCTACCTCTCCGGCGAGCTGCGGCAACGGCGGACCGGTCTGGGCTACGCCTCGCTGCGCGACGCGCCGCCGCCCGCCGGCGAGCCGACGCTGACCGCCCGCGGCGTCGATGAGGTCTTCGAGCAGATCTCCGCGGTAGCCGGCAAGGGCTCGGTGACCGAGCGCCGACGCCTGCTGATCGATCTCATGTCCCGGGCGACCGCCGACGAGCAGCGGCTGCTGACCGCTCTGATCGGCGGCGAGCTGCGCCAGGGCGCGCTCGAGGCGGTGATGATCGAGGCGGTCGCCAAGGCATCGGGGGTGCCACTCGCCGAGGTACGCCGGGCAGCGATGGTCTGCGGGGCCGTCGCGCCGGTGGCGGTGGCCGCACTGACCGGCGGCGCGGACGCGCTGTCGGCGTTCGCGTTGCAGGTCGGCCGTCCGGTGCAGCCGATGCTCGCGCAGTCGGCCGACCAGGTCGCCGCGGGACTGGACAAGGCCGGGCGGCCGGCTGCCCTGGAGTGGAAGCTCGACGGCATCCGGATCCAGGTGCACCGCGACGGCGATGACGTGCGCGTCTTCACCCGGACGCTCGACGAGGTCACCGACCGGCTCCCGGAGGTCGTCGAGGCGGTCCGCGCGCTCGACGTCAGCTCGGTCGTCCTGGACGGCGAGGTCATCGCACTCGGTGCTGACCGCCGGCCGCGGCTGTTCCAGGAGACGGCGAGCCGGGTCGCCAGCCGGGCCGACGTCGCGTCCGGGCGGGTCGCCGTACCGCTGTCGCCGTTCTTCTTCGACGTGCTGCACGCCGACGGCGTCGACCTGATGACCGAGCCCGGCGAACGGCGGCACGCGGCGCTGCAGTCGCTGCTGCCGGAGGCGCTCCGGGTCCCGCGACTCGTCACGGCCGACGACGCCGAGGCGGCCGAGTTCTCCGCCGACGCGCTCGCGCGCGGCCACGAGGGGGTCGTCGTGAAGTCGCTGGCCGCGCCGTACGAGGCGGGTCGACGCGGCGCCGGCTGGGTCAAGGTCAAGCCGCGGCACACGCTCGACCTCGTCGTCCTCGCGGCCGAGTGGGGACACGGGCGGCGGCGCGGCTGGCTGTCCAACATCCACCTCGGCGCACGTGACCCCGACAGCGGAGGCTGGGTGATGCTCGGCAAGACGTTCAAGGGCATGACCGACGAGATGCTTCGCTGGCAGACCGACCAGCTGCTCGCGCTGGAGACGTCGCGCAACGACTGGCAGGTGTTCGTCCGCCCGGAGCTGGTCGTCGAGGTGGCGTTCGACGGCGTGCAGCGCAGCACGCAGTACGCCGGCGGGTTGACGCTGCGCTTCGCCCGCGTGCTGCGCTACCGCGACGACAAGCGCGCCGCCGACGCCGACACTATCGACGCGGTGCGCGACATAGCAGCCGGCGGGGGCGCCGGGTGATGATGCGGCAATGACGCGACGCACGGGCAGCAGGCGGGCGATCGCCGCCGCGGCCGGCGTCGTGGTCGCGCTGGCCGCGTGCTCCGACGACTCCCGCGGCGCGCCGGGTGCCACGGCGACCGTGTCGGGCACCGCGCCCCAGTCGACCGCCACGATCGCGCCGCTGCCGCCAGCCGACTCCCCCGCCGCATCCGCTTCGCCGACTGCGTCAAACAGCGGTGCGCCCACTCCGTCGGCCGGCCCGCGCTCCGGCCCGGCGGCGCTGATCGGGTCGTGGACCGTCGAGCAGGCGGCCGAGGAACCGGGCGCCGTGCTGACCTTCCAGGTCGACCAGCTGCAGCTCACCCGCACGTGCGGCACGCTCGTCGGCAGCTGGCGGGCGGCGGAATCGCTGTTCCTCGCGGAGGTCAGCGGCACGAGCGGCTCGTGCGCAACGGCCAAGGACGTGACGCCGCGCTGGCTCGGCGCCGCGACCGCATGGCGGGTCGACGACCTGGGACCGGTCCTCGCCAACGCGGCCGGCGACGCGCTCGTGCGGCTGACGCCGACCGCCGCGCCGCCGCGACTCCTGCCGGGCAGACCCGCTGACGAGTCGTTCGCCAAGCCCGCGCCTTTACCGCGCGGCGTCCGGCCGGCTGAGCGGCGCGAGCTCGTCGGCCGGTGGGAGCCGCTGAAGCGCGGGGAAGGGGCCGCCGGCAAACGGCCGCACGTCGTACTGAAGGCCGACGGCACATGGCGCGGCGCGGACGGATGCAACGGGTCGGGCGGGCGGTGGGCGGCCGAGCGCGGCACGCTGCTCGCCACAGCCGGTCCCAGCACGCTGATCGCCTGCGACAACGTCTCCGTCCCCGGCTGGCTCGTCACGGCCATCCGCGCCGGCTTCAAGGGCGGCACGCTGATCCTCTACGACGCGCGCGGCAAGGAGACCGGGCGGCTCCGCCGTACCAAGGCGTGAGGCCGCTTCCGCCCCCGTAGCGGCCGCCTACGCAAGCGGCGCCACCCGGCGCGGTCGGCGCGCTACCGCCAGGCTGGCACGATGCGCGGGTCGGTCACGATCGCGTAGAGGAACGCCGCCGCCTGCAGATCCTTCAGCGCCGCGGGGCCGGCCACCGGCATCCGCCGGAGTGCCTCGTGCACCTCGCTGCGCGGGATCTCCCAGTTGGTCGTCGACGGGATCAGCAGGTCGCCGGCCACCTGATAGGTGAACGCCTGTCCCTGCCGGACGGTGAACGTCGCGCCCTCGTTGGCGACGATCGCCGCCCAGACGTCGTCGATGTGGCGGGCGGCGCCGGACTGCGCGGCGACCCGGGTCGGCGTGCCGCTCGCGGAGCGCGGGGTCCGCGGACGCGCCGCAGCCTTGACCGGCGGCGGCGGCGCGACAGCGATCGCGATGTCGCGCCACTCGTGCCGGCAGGTCCGGCAGACGTAGCCGGCCTGCTCCGTGTGCGCCACGTCGATCGAGTGGCAGCTCGGGCACGGCCGGTTGGGGGTACGGGTCCACTCGCCGCCGCACGCCTCGCACTTGAGCTGCAGGTCGCCGGCGGCGTTCTTGCCGAGCGCGTCGATGTCGTCGCTGTCGCAGGTGGGGCAGGTGACGGCCGGCATCTGGTCCCTTCCGAGTCGGACGGCTGCGGCCCGTCCCTTTCCGCGCCGCCCGCGCGACTAACGCTTTCATGGTTGCCGGCTGTCCACAGAGTCGGGCCCGGCGGCGCCGCATGTCGGCCGGAGCACGTAGCGTGCACCAGGTGACCAGCGAACCGTTGACGACAGCCGACACACCGGGCCAGCGGCCGCCCGCCGACCCCGGCGCGGATCGCACCGCGCTGCGCGCCGCCGCCGAGCGCCACCTGCGCGCACTCGCCGGCGACGACGCGACCCTCCGAGACGACCAGTGGACAGCGATCGAGGCGCTCGTCGTCGACCGCCGGCGGGCGCTCGTCGTGCAGCGCACCGGCTGGGGCAAGTCGGCGGTCTACTTCGTCGCCACGCTGCTGCTCCGCGCGCGCGGCGCCGGCCCCACGGTGATCGTCTCGCCGCTGCTCGCGCTCATGCGCAACCAGATCTCGGCGGCCGAGCGGGCAGGGATCCGGGCCGTCACCATCAACTCGGCGAACGTCGACGACTGGCGCGAGGTCTATGCCCAGGTCACGGCCGGGCAGGTCGACGTGCTGCTGGTGAGCCCGGAGCGGCTCAACAACCCGGACTTCCGGGACAACGTGCTGCCCTCGCTCGCGCAGTCGGCCGGCCTGGTCGTGATCGACGAGGCGCACTGCATCTCCGACTGGGGCCACGACTTCCGGCCCGACTACCGCCGGATCCGCACGCTGCTTGCCGACCTCCCGGCCGGCGCGCCCGTCCTCGCCACGACCGCGACCGCCAACGCGCGGGTGGCCGCCGACGTCGCCGAGCAGCTCGGCGAGGGGGCGCTCGTGCTGCGCGGGACGCTCGACCGCGAGAGCCTCCGGCTCGGCGTGCTGGCGCTCCCGTCGGCCGCCCACCGGCTCGCCTGGCTCGCCGACCACCTGGCCGACCTGCCTGGCTCCGGCATCATCTACACGCTCACGGTCGCGGCGGCCGACCAGACCGCGGCGTTCCTGCGGTCGCGGGGCTTCCCCGTCGCCGCCTACTCCGGGCAGTCCGACGACGCGGAGCGGCGGGCGGCCGAGGCCGACCTGCTGGACAACCGGGTCAAGGCGCTGGTCGCCACGTCGGCGCTCGGGATGGGGTTCGACAAGGGCGACCTCGGCTTCGTCGTGCACCTCGGCTCCCCACAGTCTCCGATCGCCTACTACCAACAGGTCGGACGGGCGGGGCGCGGCGTCGACCGGGCCGTCGTCGTGCTGCTCCC
>DASQMY010000241.1:0-6375 GCA_035645255.1 Mycobacteriales bacterium | reverse complement strand
CGTCGACATGGTCACGTCCTCGCTCATCACGTCGCCGGACGTGGAGTCCGAGCGCGGCGTGATCCTCGAAGAGATCGCCATGCACGACGACGCCCCTGACGACGCGGTGCACGACGCCTTCGCCGAGTCGATCTTCGGCGGCCACCCGCTCGGACGTCCCGTGCTCGGGACGGTCGAGTCCATCTCGTCGGTACGCCGCTCCGCCGTCCACGGCTACTGGAAGCGGCGCTACCGACCGGCCGACATGGTGGTCGCGGTCGCGGGCAACCTCGACCACAACAAGGTCGTCCGGCTGGTGCGCAAGGCGTTCGAGGCGGCCGACGCGCTCGGCGCGACCGACGCGACGCCCTCCGTCGCGCGCAGCGGCAACGCGCGGATCGAGGTGACTCCCGGCGTACAGCTGATCCAGCGGCCGACCGAGCAGGCCAACCTGGTGCTCGGGACGCTCGGGATCCACCGTGCCGACGAGCGCCGCTACGCCCTCGGCGTGCTCAACAACGCGCTCGGCGGCGGCATGTCGTCGCGGCTCTTCCAGGAGGTGCGCGAGAAGCGCGGCCTGGCCTACTCGGTCTACAGCTACTCCTCGCAGTACGCCGACACCGGGCTGTTCGGCGTCTACGCCGGCTGCCTGCCGGCCAAGACGCAGGAGGTGCTGTCGATCTGCCGCGAGCAGTTCGACATCGTCGCCCGTAAGGGCATCACGGCTGAGGAGCTCGCGCGCGGCAAGGGTCAGCTCAAGGGCTCAATGGTGCTCGGCCTCGAGGACACCGGCTCGCGGATGAGCCGGCTCGGCAAGGCCGAGCTCGTGCACAACGAGGTGCTGACGGTCGACGAGGTGATCCGCCGGGTGGACGCGGTCACCCTCGAGGACGTCGAGAGCGTGGCAGCCGACGTGCTGCGCGACACCACGCTGGGCCTCGCGGTGATCGGGCCGTTCGACGACGACGCCGGCTTCGCGGCGGCGGTGGCCTGACCGTGACCCGGGTCGGGGTGGTCGGCGCCCGCGGCCGGGTCGGCTCCGAGGTGTGCCGCGCGGTGGCGCAGGCCGACGGCCTGGTGCTCGCGGCGTGCGTCGCCCGCGACACGGGCACCGGCGACCTCGGGCAGCCGATCTCCGCGTCCATCGAGGCGCTCGCCGAGGAGCGGGTCGAGGTCGTCGTCGACTTCACCCACCCCGACGCGGTGATGGACAACCTGCAGTGGTGCATAGAGCACGGCATCCACTCGGTGGTCGGCACCACCGGGTTCACCGAGGAGCGGCTCGGCCGGGTGCGCGACTGGGTCTCCGGCGGCGCCGCCAACGTGCTCATCGCGCCGAACTTCGGCGTCGGCGCGGTGCTGATGATGCACTTCGCCCAGCTCGCCGCGCCCTACTTCGACTCGGTCGAGATCATCGAGCTGCACCATCCCAACAAGGTCGACGCGCCGAGCGGCACCGCCCGGCGGACCGCGGAGCTCGTCGCCGGGGCGCGCACCCGGTTGGCGCCGGCACCCGACGCGACGATGCCCGCGCAGACCCTCGACGGCGCGCGCGGCGCGACCGTCGCCGGCGTGCCGGTCCACTCGATCCGGCTGGCGGGCCTGGTCGCGCACCAGCAGGTTCTGCTCGGCGGCACCGGCGAGACACTGACCATCAGGCACGACTCGATGGACCGGTCGTCGTTCATGCCGGGTGTGCTGCTCGCCGTGCGCAGCATCGCCGACCGGCCCGGGCTGACGATCGGCATCGAGTCCCTCCTCGAGCTCTGAGGTGCGCAGCCGGCTGACCGCGCGGCGCGTGGTCCTCGTCCTGCTGGTCCCGCTGGTGGCCTACTACCTGCTGGTCACCCTGGACCGCGCGTGGACGCTCGTGCGGGACGACCGCGCGGCGTTCCAGGGCATGGGAGTGGCGCTGTTCGCGCTCGTCGCCGTCGCCGCCGGCCTGCTCGCCGCCGAGATCCGGTTCGGCCGGCAGGCCGAGGCGCTGTCCCGCGCGTACGACGCGGCCGGACTGCCGGACGAGCCGGCGCTGCCGATGGCGCCGAGCGGCCGGCCGGACCGCGACGCGGCCGACGCGGCGTTCGACCGCGCAAAGAACCTGGTGGACGCCGCTCCCGACGACTGGCGAGGGTGGTACCGGCTGGCCCTCGCGTACGGCGACGCGCGGGACACCGCCCGCGGCCGGCGCGCCATGCGCCGGGCGATCGCGCTGCACCGGGAGGCGAAGCCTTGATCAGCATCGACGACGTCCGTGCCGCGGCCGCACGGCTGGCGGGGGTTGCGCACCGCACGCCGGTGCTGACCTCGCGGACCCTCGACGAACGCACCGGCGCGACCGTCCTGCTCAAGGCCGAGAACTTCCAGCGGATCGGCGCCTTCAAGTTCCGCGGCGCCTACAACGCGATCAGCTCGCTGCCCGCCGACCAGCTGGCGCGCGGTGTTGCGGCGTACTCGTCCGGCAACCACGCGCAGGCGGTCGCACTGTCGGCGCGGCTGCTCGGCACCACCGCCGTCATCGTGATGCCGGAGGACACTCCAGCGGCCAAGGTCGAGGCGACGCGCGGCTACGGCGCCGAGGTCATCACCTACGACCGCTACACCGGCGACCGCGAGGCGATCGGGGTCGCGCTGGCCACCGAGCGCGGGCTGGCACTGATTCCGCCGTACGAGCACCCGCAGGTGATGGCCGGCCAGGGTACGGCGGCGCTCGAGCTGATCGAGGACCACGGACCGCTTGACGTGCTCGTCGTACCGGTCGGCGGTGGGGGGCTGCTCGCCGGGTCCGCGACGGCAGCGACCGCGCTGTGCCCTGGCATCCGGATCGTCGGAGTGGAGCCGGAGGCCGGCGACGACACGCGGCAGTCGCTGGCCGCGGGCGAGCGGATCGCGATCGCCGTACCGAAGACGATCGCCGACGGCCAGCAGGCGACGACGCCCGGCGAGCTGACCTTCGCGGTCAACCGCCGGCTGACCTCGGAGATCGTCGTGGTCAGCGACGCGGAGATCATCGAGGCGCTGCGCTTCGCCGTCGACCGGCTCAAGACCGTGCTGGAGCCCAGCGGCGCGATCGGGATCGCCGCGCTGCTGGCCGGCCGCGTCGCCGACCTGGCAGGGCGTCGCGTCGGCGTGATCCTCAGCGGCGGCAACATCGGCGCCGCCCGCCTCGCCGACCTGCTCACCCGCTGACCGCCTCTGGTCCGTGTGACGCCACGGCTGCCCGGGCACCCGTGGTGGCACAGAGTTCCGACGAATGCACCACGCCCGGGCGCGTCCGTCCGCGACGCCGGCTAGAGCCGGGGAGCGGCGACCGAATGGCGTCCGGCCCGGCCGGTAGGCTGACACCTCGAGCTCGACTTCCCCCGAGCGACGTGCCGTGTCCGTCCGCCAGGTGTTGGAGCTGCTCGTGTCCGAAGATCCCGTCCGCACTGAAGACGAAGTCGTCGCCGACGAGCTCGCGAAGAAGCCCGAGTGGCGCTCCGACGTCAGTGTCGACCTGGTGAAGGCCTCGGCGCAGGACTCGGACGTCGTCTGGGCGGCGCGGGTCTCCACCGTCGGCGAACAATCAGTTGATGCCATGAATGAAGACCCCGAAAGATCTGCAGGACTAATTCGCTACTTGATGAGAAGTAGGCACGGATCCCCATTCGAGCACAATTCCATGACGTTTCTAGTATCGGCGCCCATATACGTCTTCCGCGAACACATGAGACATAGAATTGGCTGGTCATACAATGAAAGCAGCGGGCGCTACAGGGAAATGGAACCCGTTTTCTATGTTCCTGGCCCGGACCGCCGACTCGTGCAGACGGGCAAAGCGGGCCACTACGTCTTCGTCGAGGGGACCGAAGAGCAGCACGAGCTGACCGTGGCTGCTACGAAGCGCGCCTGCGAAGCAGCCTACGAGGCGTACCAGGAGATGCTGCGCTCCGGCATCGCCCGCGAAGTCGCGCGCGGCGTGCTGCCGGTGGCGACGTTCTCGTCGATGTACGCGACGTGCAACGCCCGCTCGCTGATGGCATTTCTCAGTCTGCGCACCAAGCGCGAGGACTCGACGTTCCCGTCGTTCCCGCAGCGGGAGATCGAGATGGTCGCCGACAAGATGGAAGCCGAGTGGGCGCGGCTGATGCCGATCACGCATGCGGCGTTCGATGCCGCGGGCCGGGTCAGCCCCTGACCCCACCTCGGTCAGGCGGGCTCGGGCACGCCGTCGGGGATGCTGTCGGGGTCGTCCGGCCCCGGCATCGGTTCGACCGGGGCGGGCGGCAGTGTCTCCGGCGTGTCAGGCGAGAGCTCGCCCGGGTCGTCGGGGACCGGCTCGCTGGGGTCGATGGGCGGGTAGTCGTCGGGATCTGGACCTGGCATCACCATGGCGCCATTGTTCGCCCAAGCCCGCTCGCAGGGAAGGCGAGCTCCGGCCGGTCCGGCGCCAGCGGCTGGGTCCGACAGCTCCAGCCGGGCGGAGCGCAACGGCGAACGCGATCGTGGCGACAGACATGGTGACGATGGGAGGCGCCGGCAGCAGCGCGACGGACGCGACCAAGATCACCACGCTGGTGACCAAATCCCGTGACCAGAACTGCACGGATCGGTCCCGCTGCGAGCAGAAGGATGCCGAAGGCGACGAGCAGCACCGCCATCGCCAGGCTGAAGCCGCGGAAGAGCTGGTCGAGGCTGCGCTCCGGGCCGAGTTCGACCACGGCGGCCCGCAGCTCCCGGAACGCCGTATCGTGCCCGGCGCCCGGCTTCGAGGCGACAGTGACGAGCAGGTGTCCGACACCGGTGACCACGAGCACCAGGCGCCGACGACGGCCGCTCGGGGGAGCCTGGCGCGCGGGCTGCTGATGCCGGGACGCGTGTTCTGGACGACGGTCATGACCTCTACATCTGTTGAGTTGGGGAGGTGGACTCTACATCGGTAGAGTGCGGGGATGTCAACCACGGCTCGAGCAGCGCTCATCGCCGACACGGCGCTGAAGGTGATCGCAGACTGCGGGCTCCGCGGGCTCACCCACCGCGGTGTCGACGTCGCGGCGGACCTCCCGCCGGGGTCCAGCTCCTACTACTTCCGGACGCGCGCCGCCTTGGTCGCTGCAGCCGTGGAGCGGCTGGTCGAGCTCGAACTCGCCGACCTGCACCAGCTGCAGCTGGCCGAGCGCCGAATGGGGGTGGAGGAGTTCGCCGGCCTCGGCGTCCAGCTGCTGCGGCGCTGGACGACCGACGTGGCCTGGCGGCACGTAGCCCGGTACGAGCTGTTGTTGGAGTCGCGTCGCAGGCCGGAGGTGCGAGCGCCGTTGCACCGGGCCGGCGAGCTGCTGCGGGAGCGGTTTGCGGCTGCGCTGCGATTCCAGGGAATCGCCCAGCCCGAGCTGCGCGCCCGCTGGTTCGCGGCAGCGATCGACGGGCTGCTTCTCGACGCGCTGGCGGGGCCGGCCTCGGCGACGCCGCGTACGCCGGAGCAGTGGCAGGTGGTCGCGACGGACCTCGCACACGCGATCCTGCGCGACCGCGCAGCAGCGGATGACAGTGCGGTGGAGAGCGCACCGCCGCGCCGCGACACGCAGTGAACGAGCGCCCGACCGTTTGGCCGCCCGGCAGCCGCGCACTACCGTCGTACGGACACCGGGCCTGGGGATCGATCGGAGCGAGATGGTGACGAGCACGCCTTTCGGGCGGGTGCTGACCGCGATGGTCACGCCGATGACGGAGAACGGCGAGATCGACTTCGACGGCGTGCAGCGGCTCGCGGCACATCTGCTCGACAACGGCTCCGACGGTCTCGTGATCAACGGCACGACTGGTGAGTCGGCCACGACCACCGACGCGGAGAAGGCCGACATCCTGCGCGCGGTGGTCGACGCGGTCGGTGACCGCGGCGCACCGATCCTCGCCGGCGTCGGCACGTTCGCCACGGCGCACACCACCGAGCTGGCGCGGCAGGCCGAGAAGGCCGGGGCGACCGGCCTGCTGGTCGTGACGCCGTACTACAGCAAGCCCTCGCAGGCCGGCCTGAGGGCCCACTTCGAGGCGGTCGCGTCGTCGACAGGCCTGCCGGTCATGCTCTACGACATCCCCGCGCGCAGCGGCGTGCCGATCGAGACCTCGACGATCGTCGAGCTCGCCTCACACCCGCAGATCGTCGCGGTCAAGGACGCGAAGAACGACCTCGTCGCGAGCAGCTGGGTGCAGGCGCGCTGCGACATCGTCAACTACTGCGGCTCTGACGAGTTCACCCTCCCCATGATGTCGATCGGCGCTGTCGGCGTGGTGAGCGTCGCCACGCACATCGCGGGCGAGCGCATGCGCCGGATGGTCGATGCCTACGTCGCAGGTGACGTGGAGACCGCTCGGTCGGTGCACCTCGAGCTGATGCCGCTCTTCGCGGGCCTGTTCCGCACC
>DASQMY010000240.1:0-11030 GCA_035645255.1 Mycobacteriales bacterium | reverse complement strand
GTGGCGGATCGGTCGGCTCGGGCGGCGGGTCACTGGGCTCGGGCGGCGGCGGGTCGGCCGGCGGCGGCTTCGTCTTGGTCTTGGTGGGCGTCGGCTGCGGCGTGTCCACGACGGTCGGCGTGGGCTCGAGCGTCGGCGTCGGCGTCGGCTCGGGCGCGGTCGGCGTGGGCGTCGGCGTGGGCGTCGGGGTCGGGGTCGGGGTGTCGCTCACGGTGGGTGTCGCCGTCTCGCTCGCGGTCGGCGTCGCCGTGGCGGTCGGCGTGGCGGTCGGAGACGGCGACGGCGTGGCGTTCTTGACCTTGCCGCCGTACGCCGGCGGCGGGAAGGCCTCGGCCTCGACGCCCTTCAGCGCGGCGTCCATGAACGCCTTCCAGACCTTGGCCGATCCCTGCCCGCCGGTAACCTCGTCGAGCTTGACCCCGCCCACCTCGATGTCCTTGAGCTTGTCCTTGCGGCTGGGGAAGCCGATCCACACCGCGGTCGACAGCTGGGGGGTGTAGCCGACGAACCATGCGTCGGCGTTGTCGGTGGTGGTGCCGGTCTTGCCCGCGGCCGGCCGGCCCTCGAGAGCGGCGCCGGCCGCCGTACCGCCGTCCTTGACGACTGCCTGCATCGCGAACGACGCGTCGGCGGCGACATCCTTGTCGTAGGCCCGCGTCTTCTTCGCCTTCGCCTTGTACCGGGAGTCGCCGCCGGCGTCGAGCACCTCGCCGACGATGAACCGCTTGGTGGCCTCCCCGTTGTTGGCGAACGTCGCGAAGCCGCTCGCCTGGTCGGCCACCGACACCTCGACGGTGCCGAGCGGCATCGCCGGCACCTCGTTGAAGTCCTCGGTCTTGCTCAGCCCGGCCTTCTTGGCGGCGGCGGTCACCTTGGCCAGCCCGATCGAGTTGCCGAGGTCGACGTAGGCGGTGTTGACCGACTTTGCGGTCGCCTTCACCAGGTCGACCTTGCCGTAGTCCTGGCCGTCGCCGCTGCCGAAGTTCTGGAAGCCATCCGGCTTGTCCGGGTAGGGCTTGCCCGGGGAGTCGCCGTCGAGGATCGACCGCAGGCTCCAGCCATCCTCCAGCGCCGCAGCGAGGACGTACGGCTTGAACGACGAGCCGGGCTGCCGCCTGGTGGTGCCGACGACGCCGCTGTAGTCGATCAGCTTCTCCTCGTCGCGCGGTCCGGGGCCGCCGTACATCGCGCGGATGGCGCCGGTCTTGGCGTCGACGGCGACGAGCGCCTGCTGCAGGTCCTTCGGGGTCTTGCCGGCCGGGAAGAACTCCTTGATCGACGCGAGGGCCGCGTCCTGCGCCTTCTTGTCGATGGTGGTGGTGATGCGCAGGCCGCCGCTGTAGACCTCCTTGTCGTCGAAGCCCTGCGCGGCCAGCTCCTTGCGCACCTGGAGCACGACGTAGGTGTTGGGGCCCGAGACGCCGTTTGGGCGGCGCTTCTTGACCTTGGGCATCTTCGCCGTCGCCGCCTTCTCGGCGTCGAGCGTGCCCATCTCGACCATGCCGCTGAGCGCGTAGCGGAACCGGATCTCGGCGGCGGCGGCGCCCTCGCGGTCGTCGGGGTCGTAGGCGGACGGTGACTGGATGATGCCGGCGAGAAACGCGCCCTCCTCGAGCGTCAGCTTGCTGGCCGGCTTGTTGAAGTAGGTGCGGGCCGCCGCCTCGACGCCGTAGGCGCCGCGACCCCAGTAGATGGTGTTGAGGTAGTGCTGCAGGATCGTCTGCTTGCTGTACTTGCGGTCGAGCTTGACCGCGATGACGGCCTCCTGGAACTTGCGGCTGAGGCTCTTCTCGCTGCTCAGGAAGGCGTTCTTCGCGTACTGCTGGACGATCGTGGACCCGCCCTGCCTCGCTCCGCCGCCGCGGATGTCGCGGACCAGCGCACGCGCCGTACCGCGGATGGAGACGCCGCTGTGCTCGTAGAACCCGCGGTCCTCGGCCGCGAGCACGGCCTCCTGGACGTGCTTGGGGACCGTGGAGATGTCGACGTTGACGCGGTTGACCTCGCCGCTGAGCCGGCCCATCTCGGTCTTGCCGTCGGCGTAGTAGACGATCGTCGTCTGGTCGTCGTTGTTGACCTCGTCCGGTCCGGGGACCTGCACCCTGGACGCGGCGAAGACGACGCCGGCGAGCCCGACGAGCAGCAGGAAGAAGCCGATCACCGGCAGCATCAGCAGCGTCTTGGCCAGCCGGCCGCGCCGCCGCCACCAGCGGGACACGCGGTTGCCGCGGCGGTCGGGCGAGCCGGCGACCGGCGTGGCAGTCGTCATCGTAGGTCAGCTTGCCTTGTCTGTCGGTGAGCGGCGCCGCCTGGGTCCAGGCGGCGCCGTTGGGTCAGTTCTCGGCGCTCTGCTCTGTCTTGTCAGGTGCCCGGCGGACCCGGCGCGTACGCAGCCCGTTGGTCCCGATCTGGTAACTGGTGGTCAAGTGGTTCCAGCCGCAGGAACGGCAGACCTCGACGACGTACACCGTGAGTTCGGCGTAGTCGCGCGCCATCTTGAGGAGCTCGGCGGACGCCCGCACCTGGCCGGCCGCGTCCTTGAGCTCGTCGCCGTAGACGTAGATGACCTGGGTCAGCGGCTCGCGCCTGCACACCGGGCAGTCGGTGTCGGTGCGCTCGCCGTGGTACTTGGCCGCACGCAGCAGGTAGGGGTGCGCGTCGCAGACGTCCATCGTCGACAGCCGGCCGGCGAACAGGTCGGCCAGCGTCGCCCGCCTCGCGAGCGCGTAGTCGATGACCGACCGCTGGGTGCGCATGCACACCAGGGTACGACGGCACGCAGGCGCCCGGGGCATGTGGGCGCCGGCCGGCATGCCCGCCGCGGCGCCGCGGCCGACACAGGTGAACGGCCGGGGCCGGTTTGACGAACGGCGGGCGCCGTGCCTATCGTGCCGATGTATCGACCCGATACATCAGTCCGATGCATCGCCGCTGCTGCCGGAGGGAGACGCCCGTGATGGACCTGGCGATCCTCGGTCTCCTGCACGAGTCGCCGCTGCACGGCTACGAGCTAAAGAAGCGCCTGGACAGTGTCCTCGGGCGGTTCCGCGCCTTCTCCTACGGCTCGCTCTACCCGTGCCTGGCGAAGATGGAAGCGGCCGGCTGGATCGTCAAGGAGGCCGCCGGCACGTCGCCGATGGCCGGGCGGCGCAGCCGGGTCGTCTACAAGCTCACCGCAGAGGGCAAGGAGCGCTTCCAGGACCTGCTGGCCGAGGCCGGCCCGTCCACCTGGGAGGACGAGACCTTCGGCGTCCACTTCGCGTTCTTCGCCCAGACCGACGCCCAGACCAGGCTGCGGATCCTCGAGGGTCGGCGCAGCCGGCTGGAGGAGAAGCAGGAGGGCCTGCGGGCCAGCCTCTCCCGGATGCGCGAGAAGCTCGACGCCTACACGCTGGAGCTCCAGCGGCACGGCCTCGAGTCCGTCGAGCGCGAGGTCCGCTGGCTCAACGAGCTGATCCAAGGGGAGCGCACCGGCGCCGGCCCCGCAACGAGCACCACAACCGAGGCCGACGCCTCGTCCGCACCATCCCGTAAGGCCGCCGGTTCGTCGGCCCGTCACCAGAACAAGTAGAGGAGCACCCCCATGGGCTCGGTTCGAGTCGCGATCGTCGGCGTTGGCAACTGTGCAGCGTCGCTCGTCCAGGGCATCGAGTACTACCGCGAGGTAGACGCAGACGCCCGGGTCCCCGGCCTGATGAACGTCGTGCTGGGCGGCTACCACGTCCGCGACATCGAGTTCGTCGCAGCCTTCGACGTGGACGGCAAGAAAGTCGGCCACGACCTCTCCGAGGCGATCTTCGCCAGCGAGAACAACACCATCAAGCTCGCCGACGTGCCGCCGCTGGGCGTCGAGGTGCTCCGCGGTCACACGCTCGACGGCCTCGGCAAGTACTACCGCGAGACGATCGACGAGAGCGACGCCGAGCCGGTGGACGTCGTCGCGGCGCTGCGGGACTCGGGCGCCGACGTACTCGTCTGCTACCTCCCGGTCGGGTCCGAGGACGCGGCGCGCTTCTACGCGCAGTGCGCGATCGACGCGGGCGTGGGCTTCGTCAACTGCCTGCCGGTCTTCATCGCCGGTACACCGGAGTGGGCGGCCAAGTTCGCGGAGGCCGGTGTGCCGATCGTCGGTGACGACATCAAGAGCCAGGTCGGCGCGACCATCACCCACCGGGTGCTCGCCAAGCTGTTCGAGGACCGCGGCGTGGTCCTCGACCGCACGATGCAGCTCAACGTCGGCGGCAACATGGACTTCATGAACATGCTGGAGCGCGACCGCCTGGAGTCCAAGAAGATCAGCAAGACGCAGGCGGTCACCTCGCAGGTGCAGCACGACCTCGGCAAGGGCAACGTCCACATCGGCCCGTCCGACTACGTCAGCTGGCTCGACGACCGCAAGTGGGCCTACGTCCGCCTCGAGGGTCGTGCGTTCGGCGACGTGCCGCTCAACCTGGAGTACAAGCTCGAGGTCTGGGACAGCCCCAACTCGGCCGGTGTGGTCATCGACGCCGTCCGCTGCTGCAAGGTCGCCAAGGACCGCGGGATCGGCGGCCCGCTGCTCGGCCCGTCCTCGTACTTCATGAAGAGCCCGCCGGTGCAGTACCGGGACGACGAGTGCCGCCGGCTGACCGAGGCGTTCGTCGTGGGCGACGCCAGCGCGTAGGCCTGCTGGTCGGTCGCGGGCCCGGCGCCTCACAGAGGTGTCGGGCCCGCCGCCGTACTCGGCCGGTACGCTCCAGTTAGGGTGCCCTTAGTCGTGCGCTAGGATCGCGCGATGCAGCCGACGACGAGGGCCGTGACGAGCGCGCTGGTGGTGACCGGCGCCGTGATCGCGATCGGCTGCGTCTGGGCGGCCGCGGCGGGCGTACCGCAGCCCGCGCTCTTCCGGGACCCGCAGCCGTTCGCCCACACCCCGCTCTACGTCGGGGTGCTGTCGACTGCCGGCCTGCTGGTCTGGTCGGCCGGAGCGGCGATCGCGCTGGCGACCGGGCTCGGCCTGCGCAGCGAGGCGCCGGCTGACCCGTTGCGGCGCTTCCTGGTGGAGGCCGGCGCGCTGACGGTCGTGGTCACGCTCGACGACGCGCTGCTGGTGCACGAGACCGTCGGGCCGCACGCGACCGGCCTGCCCGAGGAGGCGTTCCTCGCGGCGTACGGCGTGGCTGCGGTCGCGGTCCTCGCCCGGGCGTTCCCCGCCCTCTGCCGGCGGAGCGACCGCGGCGCGCTCGCGCTCGCGCTCGGCCTGCTCACGGCGTCCATCGTCCTCGACCTCATGGGCACTCCGCTGCGGCTGTTCACCGGCCGGCCGGAAGCCGTGCGCAACGTCACCGAGGAGGCCACCAAGCTGCTCGGGATCGTGGCCTGGACCGGCTACCTGACGGCGGTCGCCCGAGACGCCTGGCTGACCGCGCGGCCCGCCCCGACGCGCGTCGTCGCGCTGCCGGCACAGGCGGATCCGCCGGCGGCGACGGCGGACCGCGCGAGGGTCGCCTCCCGCGCGACGTAGGGTGGTCCCCGTGATCCGAGTCCCCAACGGCGTGGTCCGCCTGACCAGGGGGCGCCGGTTCCGGCAGCTGCTGTCGACGCGGATGCTCGGCCAGGTCGGCGACGGCGTCTTCCAGGTCAGCCTGGCGAGCTTCGTGCTCTTCTCGCCCGAGCGGCAGACGAGTGCCGCGCAGATCGCGGCCGGCTTCGCGACGCTGCTGCTGCCCTACAGCCTGGTCGGGCCGTTCGCCGGCGTCTTCATCGACCGGTGGCGCCGCCAGCGGATCCTCGGCTTCGCCAACGCGCTGCGCATCGTGCTGCTGTTCGCGGTCGCGGCGCTGGTGGCCGCGGGCGTCGAGGGGCCGCTGTTCTACGCCGCCGCGCTGTCGGTCATCGGCGTCAACCGGTTCTTCCTCTCCGCGCTGTCGGCGTCGCTTCCGCACGTCGTCGCCGAGGACGAGCTGGTCACCGCCAACTCGGTGTCGGTGACGCTCGGCAGCGTTGCGACCGTGCTGGGCGCCGGCACCGGACTGCTCATCCGGCAGGTCGCCGGTTCGGACGACAGGGGGGCCGCGACCATCGCACTCGCCGCGACCGTCGCGTACTTCGCGTCGGCCGTCGCCGCCGCGCGGATGCCGTCACGCCTGCTCGGCCCGGACGTGACGGTCGCCCACGCCCCGCTGCGGCACGCCCTCGGCGAGGTGACCCGCGGCATAACCGCCGGCGCCCGCTACGTCTGGCGGCACCGGGCAGCGGGCCTCGCTCTCGCCGCCATCGGGTCGCACCGGTTCTTCTACGGGATCTCGACCATCGCGACGCTGCTGCTCTACCGCAACTACGCCGGGTTCACCGACCGCGGCTGGGTGCGCGACGACCTCGCCGGGCTCGGGCAGATCATCGCGGCGGGGTCCATCGGTGCGCTGCTCGCGGCAGTCGTCACACCGGGCGGGACACGCCGCCTCGGCAAGCAGCGCTGGATCGTCGCCTGCTTCACCCTCGCCGCGGTGGTCGAGGCGGTGCTGGCGCCGACCTACCGCCAGGAGATCTTCCTGGTTGCGGCGCTGCTGCTCGGGTTCGCCGCGCAGGGCTCGAAGATCTGCGTCGACACGATCGTGCAGGAGACCGTCGATGACGAGTTCCGCGGCCGGGTCTTCGCGTTCTACGACATCGTCTTCAACGTCTCATTCGTGTCCGCCGCCGGGCTGTCGGCGCTGCTGCTGCCCGACGACGGCCGCTCCTACGCCGTGCTCGCGCTGATCACCGTGGGGTACGCCGCGACGGCGTTCGTCTACGGCAGGTCGGCGCCCGCGCAGCCCGCACCCGACGACGCGCCGGCCGGCCTGCCGGTCGCGGCGGAGCCGCGCGTCGCCGGCGGACCGCACCTGTCCTAGGCGGCGCCCGGCGCTGCGTTGGGCGCCGCGATGCCTGCTCAGCTCCCGGCGGCGGTCGTCGCCCGCGGCGGCGGTCACGGCAGAAGCCGCGGCGGCGGCGGTCGTCGCCGGCGGCGTTGGTCACGGCGGCAGCGCGGCGGCGGTCAGGGCAGCGCCGGCACCGACGGCGTCGGCAACGGAAGCGGCGTCAGCGTCACCGTCGGCAGCGTCGGCAGCGGTGGCGCCGTGGTCGCGGGCGTTGTCGGCGCCGTCGTCGCTACGGTCGGCAGTGGCGTGGACCCGACGGTCGGTGGCGGCGGAGCGCTCGTCGGCAAGGGCTCGTCAGTCGGCGTCGGCGCCGGAGGCTCGCCGCCGCCGGAGCCGCCGTCGTCACCGTCACCGCCACCGCCGGCGTCCCCGCCACCACCACTGTCGCCACCGTCGTCGCTGTCGCCGTCGCCGGCCGGCTCGCCGGGGCCGCCGGTGGGCTCGTCCGCGCCGCCCGCGCCGCCGTCGGTACCGCTCCGGGTCGACGACTCGGTGTCGCCGGACCCTGAGCCGGCCGCCGACCCCGTCCCGGTCCCCGCGCCGGTGCCGGTCACGGTCGCAGCGCCCGCCCCGGTTCCGGTACCGGTGGGCGGGCTGCCCGGCCCGCCGGTGCCGGCGGGGAGCGGGGCGGTCGCCGACGACGGTGTGCCGAGAGCTGCCGGCGGCGCTACGACGAGCGGCCCGATGGCGATGATCGGCTCCTCGCCGCCCTGCTCTTCGGCGGTCATCAGCACGGCTGCCGTCCGGGCGACGTCCAGCCCCCGGGCGTCGAGCAGCGCGGCGACCACGCCCCAGGAGCCGCCGCGGCCGCGGAGGGCGGCGGCGGCGGCGTGCCGCTCGGCCGGTGTGCCGCCGCGGCCGGCCCGGCCGATCGCGGCCGGCAGCAGCGCCTCGCTGGCCGGCGCACCGGCGGGCAGCGTGCCGGCGACCGGCGCGAGCGCCGCGACGACTGTGGTCGCCCGCGCCGCCGTACCGACGCCGGTGTCGACGTCGCGCGCCAGCCGCTCGAGCAGCTCGTCGGTGGCGACGACCCGCTCGATGGTGGCGCGCTCCCAGTCGTCCCGGAGCAGGGCGAGCGGCGCGGCGGCGGACGGCAGCGCGGCGCCGACCACCGTCACCTGGTGAAGGGCCGGCAGCGGGGCGGTGCGCGCCGACTCGCTGCGGACGACCGCCGTGCCGGTCAGCGCCGACACGCGCAGATCGAGGCCGCGCTCGACGCGGACGGCGGCCGACCGGAACTGCTCTACGGTCACGCCGCCGGCGGAGACCCGCAGGTCCGGCCCGCGCCGCCGGTCGACCAGCACCCGCCCGCGGCGTACGTCGACCGCACCGCCGTCGACGACCGCGACCGTGGAGTCGCCGGCGAGCACGACGCGGCGCCCGCGGACCGCGAGCGCCACGGCGCCGGCCGGCGCGGTGAGCACCGTCGCCCCAGGCCGTAGCCGCTCACCGTCGACGCCGGCGTGCCGCGCACCGTCCGCCTCGACGACCGTCACCTCGCGCGGCGCCACCAGCCGGTGCCGCTCTGAGCGCGTGCTGCCGCGGCTGCACGAGGCGAGGCCGGACGCCGCGAGCGCCGCCGCGAGCACGCACGCAGCAGCGGCAGGGGTACGGCGACCCGGACGGTGCGCGGCGGCGTGCATCCGTCGACTATCGCCCCTGGCCACCGGCGGCGCCATGGCGCCCTGCGGTGACGACCGTGTCACCGCTGCGGCTGACCCTGCTCGGCCGCGGCCCACTCACGGAGCAGCCGCACGGCTTCGTCACGGGCAACCGGGCCGCGCTCGAGCCGCTGCTCGAGCAGGTAGGCCCGCGCCCGGCCGACCAGCGGGCCTGGCGGGATCCCGAGGATCTGCATGATCTCCCGGCCGTCGAGGTCGGGACGGACCGCGGCCAGCTCCTCCTGCTCGGCCAGCTCGGCGATCCGCTGCTCCAGCTCGTCGTAGGCCCGGCCCAGCGCCGTCGCCTTGCGCCGGTTGCGCGTGGTGCAGTCGCTGCGGACCAGGGCGTTCAGCCGGTCGAGCAGCGGGCCGGCGTCCCTGACGTAGCGCCGGACCGCGGAGTCGGTCCACTCGCCGCGTCCGTAGCCGTGGAAGCGCAGGTGCAGCTCGACCAGCCGGGACACGTCCTCGACGAGCTGCTTCGGGTAGCGCAGCGCGCGCAGCCGGGCGCGCGTCATCGCCGCGCCCACCACCTCGTGGTGGTGGAACGTCACGCCGCCCGGCCCGAAGTCGCGGGTCTTCGGCTTGCCGATGTCGTGCAGCAGCGCCGCCATCCGCAGCGTCAGGTCGGGGCCGGCCGGCTCCAGCGCCATCGCCCGCTGCAGCACCGCCAGCGAGTGCAGGTAGACGTCCTTGTGGTGGTGGATCGGGTCGATCTCCAGCCGCATCCGCGGCAGCTCGGGCAGCAGGTGCTCGGCGAGACCTGTGTCGACCAGCAGCGCCAGCCCGGGCACGGGGTCGGCGCTGAGCAGCAGCTTCGACAGCTCGTCGCGCACCCGCTCGGCGGACACGATCGCGAGGCGCTCGGCCATGTCGCTCATCGCGCGGACGACGTCCGGCGCGACCGCGAACCCTAGCTGCGCCGCGAAGCGCGCCGCCCGCAGCATCCGCAGCGGGTCGTCACTGAACGACGCCTCCGCGGTTCCCGGCGTGCGCAGGACCTTCACCGCGAGGTCCGCGATGCCGCCGTAGGGGTCGGCGAACTCGTGGGTCGGCAGCGCGATCGCCATCGCGTTGACCGTGAAGTCCCGCCGGGCGAGGTCACCGGCCAGCGTGTCGCCGTACACCACGTCCGGCTTGCGGGAGTCGGCATCGTAGGACTCCGACCGGTACGTCGTGACCTCCAGGCGCAGCCCGTTCTTGGCCAGCCCGACCGTCCCGAAGCTGATGCCCATCTTCCAGGTGCCGTCCGCCCAGTCCTCCGCGATGCGCAGCACCTCCTGCGGCCTGGCGTCGGTGGCGAAGTCCAGGTCATCGCCAAGGCGCCCGAGCAAGGCGTCGCGGACCGAGCCGCCCACGAGGTGCAGCTCCCGGCCGGCGTCCGCGAACAGCCGCCCGAGCTCGTCGGCGACCGGCGAGACGCGGATGAGCTCCGCTACGGCGTGCTGCTGGGCATCGGTGAGTGCGGCCACAACGCAGTAGGTTACGGCGCGGCCGCGCCCGCACCGAACCGGTTGGCAGCTCCGGCGACGGGCAGCCGGGTCGACCGCCGGTGGACCGGCGCGCAGCCACCCAGCAGGGTGCTGATCGCCGAGCCGGGTTTCCACCAGTGTCGCGTACGGCTTACTGTCAAGCCGTACCAGGCTCCATTCCGCCGCCGCGGACCACGAGGGAGGGTGCCTGTGAAAGGCCCACTGGACATCCACCGTGACCTGCTGGCTGCCGGCGTGCCGCACGAGATCGTGCGGCTCCCGCGATCGATCGCCGGGGCCGACGAGCTGCCGGACGTGCTCGAGCTCCCGGCCGGCAGCTGCGTGTCGGTGCGGATGTACGACGCCGACGGCGAGCTGTACGCACTCGCCGTTCCGGCCAGCGCGCCGACCCGGCCGACGACGCTCGCCCGCGCGCTCGGCGTCCCGGCGATCCGCCCGGCCGCGGTCGACGACGTCAACGTCTTGACCGACTTCAGCGCAGCCCTGGTCTCGCCGGTCTGCCTGCCGCCAGAGGTCAACCTGGTCTTCGACGCGGCGCTCGGGGCGGCGGACGTCCTGTACGCGCCGACGGGCGACTCGGGGACCGTCCTGAAGATCCGCAGCCGGGACCTGCTGCTGCACACCGGTGCCCGTGTCACGTCGCTGACCGTGCCGGCGGCCGCCGGTCGCCCCGCGACCGCCGGGGTCATCGGCCCGGCGGAGCCGCGAACGCCCGTCGCCGTGGGCTGACCGCGCCGGGTCGGGGCGCGCAGCGCCGACTAGGATCGGAGGGATGGTCCGTCAGTCCGATCCGCAGCGGCCCCGACGCGCACTGCGCCGCGTCGAGGAGATATCCGCTGGCGGGCTGGTGCTCGACCGGCGGGCGCCCGACGCCAACGGCGCGCTGATCGGCCGGCTCGACCGGCGCGGCAGGCTGCTGTGGTCGCTCCCGAAGGGCCACCTGGAGGCAGGCGAGTCCGCGCCAGAGGCGGCGGCCC
>DASQMY010000239.1:0-3509 GCA_035645255.1 Mycobacteriales bacterium | reverse complement strand
CGACCCGGCTGCGCTACACGCGTACGTGGATCTCGGGAGCTACCGGCGACTGGCGGATCGTCGCGGCGCACATCAGCGTCGTGCCCGGGGCGCCATGACCCCGGGCGCCGCCGCAGCCGGGACGTGGCGCCTCGGCGATCGGACCGTCAACCGGCTGGGCTTCGGCGCCAAACGGCGCGAAGTCCGCCTCGCGCGTGCCCACGGCGATCGGCTCGCCCATCGCCGCGATCGACGGCGCGAACCTCGTCGCGACGGCCCGTAGGAGCGCCTCGTGCTGTGCGCCGCGGCGGTCGATCTTGTTGACGAAGACGATCGTCGGGATGCGCAGCCGCTGCAGGGTTCGCATGAGCACCAGAGTCTGCGGCTGGACGCCCTCGACGGCTGAAACGACGAGCACCGCCCCGTCGAGCACGCCGAGGACGCGCTCGACCTCGGCGATGAAGTCCGGGTGGCCGGGGGTGTCGATCAGGTTGACCTGGACGTTGTCGACGACGAACGACACCACCGCCGACCTGATGGTGATGCCGCGTTGCCGTTCGAGGTCGAGCGAGTCGGTCCGGGTGCTGCCGTCGTCGACGCTGCCGATCTCGTCGATGACTCCGGCGGCGTACAGCAGCCGCTCGGTCAGGCTGGTCTTACCGGCGTCGACATGCGCGAGGATGCCGGGGTTGAGCGTTCGCACGGGGCGTCGGGTCCTTCAGATTGGCGACAGAGACCTTCTGGACGGACACGGACGCTCGCATTTCGCTCCCTGGGTCGGTTACCTCCCGGTCTGCTCCGCGAGTGCAGCAGGCGATCGCGCGGCGGGCAACCGGCATTCGCTCAGGCCCCGACGACCACCGTCGCGTCGAGCTCGTCGGAGCGGACGACCCGCACGCGCAGGCCCGCGCCGGTCACGGCCGCCGCCGTCGCGTCGGCCTGCCGGGCGCTGGTCTCGATCAGCAGGTGCCCGCCCGGTGCGAGCCACTCACCGGCCTCCGCAGCCACCCGCCGTTGCACGTCGACGCCGTCCGGCCCACCGTCTAGAGCCACCCGCGCCTCGTGGTCGCGGGCCTCGGCCGGCAGCAGCCCGATCTCGGCCGTCGGCACGTACGGCGCGTTGGCGACGATGACGTCGACCTTGCTGCGGAGCGCCTCGGGCAGCGGCGCGTACAGGTCGCCCTCGTAGACGAGCCCGCCGGCCGGCTCGAGGTTGCGTCGAGCGCAGCGCACCGCCGCCGGGTCGACGTCGACGGCATGCAGCTGGACTCCGGCGACCGCCGTCGACACGGCGACACCGACCGCACCGGACCCGCAGCACAGGTCCACGACGACAGCACCGCGCGGCGTCACGAGAGCCGCCTGGCGCACCAGGTGCTCGCTGCGGCGGCGCGGGACGAAGACTCCGGGGTCGACCGCGATCCGCACCCCGCAGAGCGCAGCCCAGCCGACCACCTGCTCCAGCGGCGCTCCCGCGCACCGCCGTTCGAGCAGGCGGTTCAGATCGCTCAGCGATGCGGCTGCGGACATCAGCAGGTCCGCCTCGTCCTCGGCGAACACACAGCCGGCTGCCCGCAGCCGGTCCACTGCGGTCGACCGGTCGAACGGTGCTGAGCTCATCGGCCCCCCCAGTAGCCCGCGGTCCAGGAGACCGCAGCGATCGTCCGCTGCCCGACCCGGCTCGGGTGCCAGTAGTCCCGGTCGCTGACCATCTCGATCGTGAAGTCGTAGTCGAACACGGCGCCGCCGTCCGAGCGGCACGTCGGGTGGCGCCGGCAGGCGTTCGCCATCGCGGTGTTGTAGTCGACCACCCGCTGCCGCACGCGGGCGCGGCGCGCGGCGGCGGCTGCCGACTGGTCGGCCGGCTCGGCCAGCATCGACTGGCAGATCGACAGCTGCTCCCACACCGCGCGGACGGCCGCGTCGTCCTTGCCGACCTGCCACAGCCGCAGCAGGTCCGGGATGCTGACGACGAGGACCCGCGCGCGGGGCAGCCCGCTGACGACCCTCGACAGCGCGCGGTCGAAGTCGGCGGTGTAGGCAGCCACGGAAGTCATGTCCGCCTCCGCCGGCGCGCACGCGTCGTTCGCGCCGATCAGCACCGTCACGTACTCGACGTCCGCGGCCACCGCGCGCGCGGCCTGCGAGTCGAGGCCGGCGACCGTCGCGCCGCTCACCGCGACGTTGTGCACCCGCGTCCGCTCGCCGGACGCGCGCGACAGCCGCTGGCTGTGGCTCAGCACCTCCGCCGCGGTGCCGGTCGACCACGACGCCTCCGGGCAGTCGCCCGCGCCCTCGCAGAGGATGAAGGCGCGGGTCATCGAGTCGCCCAGCGCCGCCATCGACCGCGGGAGCCCGTCGGCAGCCGGCGTCCGGACGGCTGGCGACCCCGCTCCACCAGAGCAGGCGACCGCAGGGGTCAGCAGCGCCGCGACGACGAGCAGCCGGGCCCGTCGCTGTCGTCGCATCCGGCCTCCTACCGAGGCGGTGCCTGCTGCCCCGCCACACCGGGATCCACTCCCGCGGACCGGGTAGTAGTGGACGATGGTGACGCACATCGGGACGTCCGGCTGGAGCTACGACCACTGGACCGACGTGCTGTACCCGCCCGGCACTCCCCCGGCTCGCCGACTCGCCGTCTACACCCGCGAGTTCACCACGGTCGAGCTCAACGCGAGCTTCTACCGATGGCCGCGGGACGGAGCGTTCGCGAGCTGGAACGAGCGTCTCCCGCCGGGGTTCGCCCTGTCCGTCAAGGCGCCGCGCGGGCTGACGCACGGCAAGCGGCTGTACTCGCCGGAGGTCTGGGTCGACCGGATCACCGCCTGCTGGCACCGGCTCGGCGACCGGCGGGCAGCCCTCCTCGTGCAGCTGGCGCCCGGACACACCCGTGACGACGCGCGGCTGGACTACTTCCTCGGCCGCATCCCCTGGTGGATCAGGACAGCTGTAGAGTTCCGGCATCCGAGCTGGCACGACGACGAGGTGCTCCGGCTGCTCGAGCGCCACGGGGCGGCGTACTGCGTGATGAGCGGCGCGCGGCTGCCGTGCCTGCTCCGGGCGACCGCGTCGTTCGTCTACGTGCGGCTGCACGGACCCGACACCGAGCACCTGTACGGCGGCTCGTACGGCGACGACGAC
Source organism: Mycobacteriales bacterium (assembly GCA_035645255.1). Lineage (GTDB taxonomy): Bacteria > Actinomycetota > Actinomycetes > BP-191 > BP-191 > DASQMY01. The sequence goes on along the minus strand of DASQMY010000239.1, from coordinate 389 downwards.
CTCTGCTGGTGGGCCGACCGCATCCGCGAGTGGGAGTCGAGCGGGCGCGACGTCTACGCGTACTTCAACAACGACGGAGCCGGCAACGCGGTCCGCAACGCCCGGACGCTGTGCCGGCTGCTGTCGCGCTGACCACCGTCACCGCTGCGCGCGGCCGGCTGCGAGCAGCGCAGCCGCCTCCGCGACCCTGCGCTCGCGGGTCTCGGGCTTCTTCGCGGACTCCACCCAGACCACGTATGCGTTGCGCTTGCTGTAGGAGAGCCCGTCGTAGAACGCGCGGGCGCCCGGGTCGGCGTCGAGGGCGCCGGCCAGGTCGCCGGGAAGGCTGACCTCGCGCGGCTGGTCGTCGAGCGCGATGTCGACGTCCAGCTCGTCACCGGCCGCCACCC
>DASQMY010000238.1:0-11996 GCA_035645255.1 Mycobacteriales bacterium | reverse complement strand
ACCTGTCCACGTTCTCCCGCGAGGACCTCGACGAGATCGCCGCGAAACTCAACCGGCGCCCCCGCAAGACCCTTGGCTGGCGCACCCCCGCAGAAGTGTTCCAGGATGCCCTTGTTGCGTCGACCGACTGAGTTCGCCGCCAACAACGGTGCCGAAACCGTTCACTGCGCTCAGCGGTCGAGGTCGGCCTGCCGGCGGTCGGCGTCCTCGAGCAACCCGCTGATCTCCTGGATCGCGAACCACATCAGGTCGTGCGCGGTCGCCTCGTCCAGCTCGAAGAGCGCGTCGTCGTCGCCGGTCTGCGCGGCCGGCCAGGCGTCGGCGGCGCGCGCGATGACGTCACTGATCGCCGGGTCGTCGACGAGCATCGACTGGATGTGCGTGATGGGGATCTCGATGAGGATCGTCACCGAGCTCTCGTCGCCGTCCTCGGCCGGGCGGATCTCGTCCTCCGGCAGCTCGGCGGCGAGCACCACGCGCCGACGCGGCTGGTCGGCGTCCTCCGACAGCAGGCAGAGCGAGTCGCTCGCGGCCGCCAGCTGCGCGACGTACTCGAGCTCCTCGGTGTCGCCCACGGCGTAGGACTCGCGCAGCGCCGGCGTCACGGCGTGCCCGTGCAGCGGCGCGGGCGAGAGCCGCTGGTCACCCTGGAGGACCCGCAGACCCTCCATCGTTGAAGGGATGTAGACCCTCATCAGGCCGACAACTGCAGGCTCATCGCACTGTCTCCATCAACTCGGCGAGGGACTCCTCGATGCACTGCGCCAGCACATCGACGTCGGGGATGGCGTCGCGGTCGGCGTTGATCCCGTAGTAGACGCCGCCGTTGTACGACGTCAGTGCGATGCACACGCCCTGGCCGTTGGCGAGCGGCACGACGGGGAACATCTCCAGCATCTGCGCACCGGCCGCGTACAGCGGGAACTGCGGTCCCGGCACGTTGGTGACGACCAGGTTGAACAGCCGGCGGGTCAGCGCGCCGGCCGCGCGCGCACCCATCGCGAGCAGAGTCGGCGGCGCGAAGCCGCCGAGGCCGATCAGGACGTCGGCACCGATCGACTGCCCGCTCTCCTTCAGCCCGCTCATCGCGTGGCTGACCTGGTGCAGCCGCATGACGGGGCTCGGCTCGCCGACCGGCAGGTCGACGAAGTACGACGAGATGTTGTTGCCGACGCTGCCGCGGGACGCGTCGTCGCGTACGCTGACCGGCACCATCGCGCGCAGCGTCATGCCGCCGCCGACGCGTTCCCCGCGGGTCTGCAGCCAGGTGCGCAGCGCGCCGCTCACGGTGGCGAGGACGACGTCGTTGACGGTGCCGCCGTGCGCCTTGCGCACCCGCTTGTAGTCGTCGAGCTCGGTGCGCGCCATGCCGAAGCGGCGCTGCGACCCGATCGTCACGTTGAGCGGCGTCGCCGGGGCGGGACGAGCCGTGCTGCGTACGGCGGACAGCACGCCGACCGCCGTTCCGGCGACTCGGCCGGCCAGCTCGCTCGCGCTGCTGACCTGGGAGCGCACGGTGTCGACCACCTGCGACGGGGCGCGCAGCCAGCCGGTCACGACGCCGGCGATCAGCTCCGGGCTGGTCGGCTCGCGGCGCGCCCGCCACGCGTCGGACGGCGTCTCCCGCGGCTCCGGCGTGACGTCGAGGATGACCTGCCCGATGTCGATGGCGCTGATGCCGTCGACCATCGCGTGGTGGGTCTTCGTCATGACGGCGACCCGGCCGCCCTCGAGCCCCTCGATCAGGTAGATCTCCCACAGCGGGCGCTTGCGGTCGAGGCCGCGTGACTGCACGCGCGCGACGAGGTCCTTGAGCTGCGCCTCGCTGCCCGGTTTCGGCAGGGCCGAGCGGCGCACGTGGTAGGTGAGGTCGAAGTCGTTGTCGTCGACCCAGACCGGGTTGCCGAGGCTGGCCGGGATCCACCGGATCTTCTGCCGGTAGCGCGGGACCAGCGAGATGCGCTCGCCGATCAGCGACACCAGCGTCTCGTAGTCGAACCCGGCCTCCGGGGGCTGGAAGATCGCGACACCGCCGACGTGCATCGGGGTGGTCGGCGACTCGAGGTGCAGAAACGAGACGTCGAGCGCGCTGAGCCGGTCAGCCATGCCTCGTCATCCTCCAAGTCAGCTCGCCGCGTCGGGGACCATCGTTGCACGGTCGCCGGAGGTCGCGCCGATCACCGACGGACCGCGAACCGCCGGCGCGTGACCGGTGCGGCGCGGCCGGCGAGCTGTGCCGCGACCGCGCGGATCGCCGTACCGGCAGGTGAGCTCGGCGCCGCCTCGGCGAGCGTGCGGCCGGCCATCAGCGCGGCGTCGAACGCCTTGAGGTCGTACGGGACGAACCCGGTCGGTACGACGCCCGCGTAGCGCTCGAGCGCCGCGCTGATCTCCCGGTGCGGGTCACCGGCGAGCAGGCTCGGGCGGACCCGGTTGACCACGACGACCGGGTCGGCGCCGGGCACCGCGTCGGCGAGCCGGGACAGCCCGCGGACCAGCCGCTGCAGCGAGACCGGGTCGGCGGAGCCGACGGCGAGGATGACGTCCGCGTCGGCGAGCACGGCCAGCGTCGCGCCGTTGCGCCGCGGCGTCGACGTGTCGAACGACAGCTCCTCGTCCTCCTCCAGGCAGAACGCGCAGTCCACGACGGTGAAGGCGGTCAGCTTGCGGGCGAGCGCGAGCACCGCCTCGATCGCTGCCGGCCGCAGCTCGGTCCACCGCTCGGCGCGGGCGATACCGGTCAGGACACGCAGCCGCGGCGCGACGCCGCGGGCGAGCCCGGCGAGCGCCGGGACGTCGAGCGACCCGAGGTTGGCCAGCCGCGCGGCGGACGCGATGCCGGGCGCCTCGTCGAGCAGGCCGAGGACCTGCGCGACTGCGGCGCCGTAGACGTCGGCGTCGACCAGCAGCGTCTCGTCGCCGGCGGCAGCGAGCTCGCTGGCGAGCGCGGTCGCGACGGTGGTGCGGCCGGGTGCACCGGTCGGCCCCCAGACGGCGATCACCCGGCCGGGCTGCGGGAGCGGCGGCTCGGCATCCAGCGCGTCGACGTCGAGGTCGAGGTCGCTCAGGTCGGCGAGGTCGGGCAGTCCGGCGCCCGGACGCGCCGGGCTGCCGGGGCGCGGACGTGCGGTCGCGTGGCCGGCGGCTGCCTCGACCGCGAGCGCGGCGATGACCGCCGGCGGCGCGTCGTACGCGAGCAGGTGCGTCACGCCGAGCTGGCGCATCCGGCGTTCGGCGTCCTCGTCGTCGGGCGGCAGCAGGACGACGACCGCGACGCCGGCGACGTCGAGGCGGGCCAGCGCCTCCCGGTCGAGGCGGCGCAGGTCGCTGGCGACCAGCGCGGCGCGCGCCGTACCGGCGGATGCCGCGGCGACGAGGTCGGCCAGGTCGACGCAGCGGCGGACGAGGGTGACTCCGTGATCCGCGCTCTCCAGCGCCGCGACCAGCGCGGCCTCCGACCGCGCGTCAGTGAGCGCGGTGAGGATCGGCACTCTCATGGCGAGGGCGACGCGGTCGGCGCGGGACTGCCGGTCGCCGGCGCGGTGGCGGGCGGGTCGCCGTCGCCGATGTCACCGGTCGCGGGGCCGGTACCGACGACCTCGACGAGGTCGATCTCCGCGGTCCGCATCGCCTTGGTGAGCGGCAGCACGAGCTCGGCCGGCACGTCGAGTACGACGTGCAGCTCGCCGCCGCCGACGCTGGAGCTCCCCGTCGGCTTGGCCACCACGAGCAGCCCCTTGGCGACGGTCCAGGTCCGCGACTCGCGGGCGCTGCCCGCGGGGATGCTGGCGATGACGTCGACCCGGCTGTTGCGGCGCAGATCCGCCGAGTGGCCGCGCTTGACCGCGACCGAGACGTGCCGGGTCGGTCGGGCCGAGCCCGCGACGAGGACGCCGCGGGAGAGCAGCTCGCCCTCGAGCACGTCGTGCGCGAGCGTCTGGCCGGCGACCGCGTAGGTCGCGGAGACGTGCTCGGCGACGCCGCCCTGCAGGCGAGCGCGGACGACGCGGACGTCGGCGGCGGTGAGGACATGGCCGGCCGGCAGGCTCGCCGCGGCGGCGTAGACCTCGACGGTGCGGTCGGCCGCCTGCACGACGCGGGCGCCGACCACGATCGACAGGAGGATCAGCAGGACTCCGGCGACCAGGCGCGGGTCGAGCCAACGGGCCGGGCGCACGCGCTGACCGGGCGGCGAGGGGACGTCGGTCGCAGCGATGCTGACCTCCCCCGCGCGCTAGGTGCCGTCAGCCGGTGAAGGTACGCGACCATCGGCGCCGGCGCCATCGTCGCTGTGGACAACCGCGCGCACCTGGCTGCAGCGGTACGGATAATGCCGTCCACCGAACTCTGCTCCGCCGAGCTCCGCCGACGAAGGGCGCGCCCGCTGTGACCACCCGGTTCCTGACCCTGGCCGACGTCGCCGAGATCCTCAACATCTCCGCGGCGCAGACCTACGCCCTCGTCCGGTCCGGCGACCTGCGCGCGATCAAGGTCGGCGGTCGCGGCCAGTGGCGGGTGGAGCGGACCGAGCTCGAGGACTACATCCAGCGCTGCTACACGGAGACCAGCACGTTCGTCGCGACGCATCCGCTCGGTCGAGGCGAGGAGCCGGAGACCGACTGACGGCCTCGCCCACGGCACTCAGCCCGAGCGGACCACCGACAGTGCCGTCAGTGGGACGGTGCGTACGGCGCTGACCGCCGGCTGACGCCGCGCCTCCCCCGGTGCGTGCAACGCAACCTCCACGAAGTCCGCACCGGCCCGGTCGAGGGTGCCGTGCAGCGTCGTGGCGTCCCGCAGCACCGCCGCGACGGGCAGCCGGCCGCGGGCGAGCCCCCGCAGCGCGTGCCGGAGGTCGAGCTTCCCGCTGACCGCTCCCGCGCCGCCTGCGGGCGCGGTACGGCGGCCGAGCCCGGCGACCCCCGTCAGCGCGGCGAACGGCACCAGCAGCTCGTGCCCGTGAGCCTCGGCCAGCAGCAGCCAGTCCGGTCCGCAGGCGGTCAGCCGGCCGGCGAGCGGCGGCGCACCGGCGGCGTACACCGTGATCTCGTGGCCGACGGCCGGCCGGACGCGGTCGGTGAGCCGCAGCGCAGCGACTTCACGCCGTGTCCGGTCCCGGATCTCCAGCTCCAGGTCCGCGTCCTGCGCCGCCGCCAGCTCGGCTTCCAGATCGGTGAACAGCGCCTCCCAGCGCATCGCGCGCCTCCCTCCCGTTGCGCCGCACCCTACTGCCATCAGCGATTGACAGCCCTTATCCGGAGGTATACACAAACAAACACAAGCAAACGAAGGGATACCGATGAGTCGGCGTCATCCGATGGCCGGACCGGCCGTTGCCCTCGTCGCCGTCGCGGCGCTCTGGACGCTCGCTCCGCCCGCCGCACTGACGGCGGACGCCAGCGGCGGGCGACTGTGGGCCGAGCCGATAGACGCGCAGATCGTCGCGCTCAGCGCGCTGGCGGCGTGGGCGTGCACCGGCTGGCTGCTGCTCGGAACGGCCGCCGCGCTGCTGGCCCGCGTCCCCGGACAGGCCGGCCGGGCAGCCGCCCGGGTCGCCGCCCGCATCACACCGACCCTGGTCCGGCGCGCGGTCGAGGCCGCGGTCGGCGCGGCGATCGCGACGTCTTCGGTAGCCGCGGTCAGCGCACCTGCAGCAGCCGCGCCGGTGGCCGCTCCCGCCGGCGGGAGCGTCTCCGAGCCACGTCTCCCGCTGTCGGGTGTGATCGGCGACCGGGTCGTCACCGGACGGTCGGCGCATCCGCGGCCGCTGGACGCGTTCGACCGACCTGTCGCGCCGCAGCCCGCTGACCCCGACCAGGCGACCGGATCTCCGGCAGCTGATGCGCCGCCCAGCCGACGAGCAGGGCGGGGCGCCCCTCCACTGGACGGCGAGGTCGTCGTGCTGCGCGGCGACACGCTCTGGTCCATCGCCGCCGAGCGGCTCGGACCCGGCGCCGACGACGCGGCGATAGCCGCGGAATGGCCGCGCTGGTACGCCGCCAACCACGAGCGGATCGGCGCGGACCCGGATCTGATCAAGCCGGGGCAACGACTGGTCCCGCCGCGAACGCACTGACGCACCACTACGTCCCGGATCGCTCACGAGTCCATCGGAAGGCCTCGCCATGCCCTCGCGCACCCCCACCGCCCGGCTCGTCCGCCTCAACGTCACCGGGCGAGCGCTCCCCGACATCGAGCCGCCGTACGACGCGCCGCCCGTCACGACGCAGCGCAACCAGCCGGTCCCGCCCGCAGCGCAGACGGACGGGTCGCTGGCGCTCGCGCTGCCGGCCGAGCCGCTCCACCGGGAGGAGCCGGCCCGCTCACCGCTGCACCTCGTCACCACGCGGCCGGTGGACGCGCCGCTCCACCCGGTCGCCGAGCCGGCGCCGAACGGCGACCCGCCGGCGACCGACGAGCAGTTCGACACCGTACGGACGCGGCGTGCGGCGCTGCCGCCGCCCGGTCCGCGGGCCGCCGTACTGATCCGGGCGGTGCTCGAGACGATCAGCGGCGATCGCCCGCCGCTGCAGCTGATGCGCTGGGTGACCCCTGCGGTGTTCGAGGACATCGAGAGCGCGGTCTACGCCGGCTCCGCCCGCTGCTGGGCGGCGAGCATGCGGCGCCTGGTGGTGACCGAGCCGGCGGACGGCGTGGCCGAGGTGGCGGCCGTCGTGCAGCGCGGCGTCCGGGCGACGGCGCTCGCCATGCGGCTGGAGGGACTGGACGGCCGCTGGGTCGTCACCGCGCTGCAGCTCGGCTGAGCAACCCCCTAGTTGCTGCGGTTGCGCGGGTCGCCGTGGCAGCGCTTGTACTTCTTGCCGGAGCCGCACGGGCACTCGGCGTTTCGGGCCGGCTCGCTGCCGCTGGCCTGACCGGCGCGCGTGCCCTCGCCGACCGCCGCCGCCGACGACGGGCCGGACCTGGTCACGACGCCGGAGTGGCCGCCGGTCGCCGACGAGGAGCCGGTGTCGCCGTCGACCGTCGGCGCGGAGTACTGCAGCTGCGCCGGCCGGCGCGGGGGTGCAGCGAGCGCCTTGGGCAGGGCGGTCGCCGGCTTGGCCGGCGCCTTCGCGCCGTTGCCCGCCTGAGCGCCGTTGCGACCGACCTTCGCGCCAGCCGCCGCTGCCGGCAGCGCTTCCGCCTCCGCCGCCTGGAACAGCGCGTGCGCGTCGTCCGCGCCGCTGCTCGGGGCGGCCTCCTCGGCCGGCTGCTCCTCCTCGACGTTGACCTGCACGTTGAACAGGAAGCCGACCGACTCCTCCTTGATGCCGTCCATCATCGCGAGGAAGAGGTCGTAGCCCTCCTTCTGATACTCGATCAGCGGGTCGCGCTGGCCGACCGCGCGCAGGCCGATGCCCTCCTGCAGGTAGTCCATCTCGTAGAGGTGCTCGCGCCACTTCCGGTCGAGGACCGACAGGATGACCCGCCGCTCGAGCTCGCGCATCAGGTCCGGGCCGATCTCGGCCTCGCGGGCGTCGTACGCCGCCTGCGCGTCGGCGATCAGCTGCGCCTTGAGGAACTCGGGGTCGAGGTGGCCGCCGGACTGCTCGTCAATCTCCTCGGCAGTGACGCCGACCGGGTAGAGCGTCTTGAGCGCCGTCCACAGCTGGTCCAGGTCCCAGTCCTCGATGCCGTAGCCCTCGGCGGTGGCACCCGCGACGTACGCCGCGACGACGTCGTCGATCATGTTGCGGACCTGCTCATGCAGGTCGGCACCCTCGAGGACCTGCCGGCGCTCGCCGTAGATGACCTCGCGCTGCTTGTTGAGCACCTCGTCGTACTTCAGGACGTTCTTGCGGATCTCGAAGTTCTGCGACTCGATCTGCGTCTGCGCACTGCGGATCGCCCGGGTCACGATCTTCGACTCGATCGGGACGTCCTCGGGGATGTTCAGCCGGTCCATGATCGACTCGACGGCGGCGGCGTTGAACAGCCGCATCAGGTCGTCGCCGAGCGAGAGGTAGAACCGCGACTCGCCGGGGTCGCCCTGCCGGCCGGAGCGGCCGCGCAGCTGGTTGTCGATGCGCCGCGACTCGTGCCGCTTGGTGCCGAGGACGTAGAGGCCGCCGGCCTGCTGGACCTCCTCGTGCTGGATCTTCACCGTCGACTTGGCGCGCTCGAGGGCCTCCGGCCAGGCGGCCTCGTAGGCCTCGGCGTCGTCGAGCGGGGACAACCCCTTGTTGCGCAGCTCGGCGGCCGCCATGAACTCCGGGTTGCCGCCGAGCATGATGTCGGTGCCGCGTCCGGCCATGTTGGTGGCCACGGTGACCGCGCCGGCCCGGCCGGCCTGCGCGATGATCGACGCTTCCTTCTCGTGGTACTTCGCGTTGAGCACCTCGTGCGGCACACCGCGCTTGAGCAGCATGGCCGACAGCCGCTCGCTCTTGTCGACGCTCACCGTTCCGACCAGCACCGGCTGGCCCTTCTCGTGCCGCTCGGCGATGTCGTCTACGACGGCGCGGAACTTCGCGTCCTCGGTCTTGTAGACGACGTCGGCCTCGTCCTTGCGGATCATCGACCGGTTGGTCGGCACCTGCACGACGCCGAGCTTGTAGATCTTGTCGAACTCGCTCGCCTCGGTCATCGCCGTACCGGTCATGCCGCCGAGCTTGGTGTAGAGGCGGAAGAAGTTCTGCAGCGTGATCGTGGCGAGCGTCTGGTTCTCGTCCTTGATCTCGACGCCTTCCTTGGCCTCGATCGCCTGGTGCATCCCCTCCGAGTAGCGGCGGCCGTGCAGCACGCGGCCGGTGAACTCGTCGACGATCAGCACCTCGCCGCCGGTGACGATGTAGTCGACGTCGCGCTTGTAGAGCTCCTTGGCCTTGAGCGCGTTCTGCAGGTAGCCGACCAGCGGCGTGTTGACCGACTCGTACAGGTTGTCGATCCCGAGGTAGTCCTCGACCTTGCTGACGCCCTCGTCGGTGATCGCGACGGTGCGCTTGCCCTCGTTGACCTCGTAGTCGACGTCGGCGGTGAACCGCTTGATCAGCCGGGCGAAGTCGACGTACCACTTGGTCGCCGACTCGGCCGGGCCGGAGATGATCAGCGGCGTCCGGGCCTCGTCGATGAGGATGGAGTCGACCTCGTCGACGATCGCGAAGTTGTGCCCGCGCTGGACCAGCTCGTCGGCGGCCCACGCCATGTTGTCGCGCAGGTAGTCGAAGCCGAACTCGTTGTTGGTGCCGTAGGTGATGTCACAGCCGTAGGCGGCGCGCCGCAGCTGCGGCGCCATCTCGGCCTGGATCAGGCCGACCTCGAGGCCGAGGAAGCGGTGCACGCGGCCCATCCACTCGGCGTCGCGCTTGACCAGGTAGTCGTTGGTCGTGACGACGTGGACGCCCTTGCCCTCGAGGGCATTCAGGTACGCCGGCAGCGTGCCGACCAGCGTCTTGCCCTCACCGGTGCGCATCTCCGCGATGTTGCCGAGGTGCAGGGCCGCGCCACCCATCAGCTGGACGTCGAAGTGCCGCTGGCCGAGAGTCCGCTTGGCCGCCTCGCGCGTCGACGCGAAGGCCTCGGGGAGCAGGTCGTCGAGCGTCTCGCCGTCAGCGAGCCGCTTGCGGTAGACGTCGGTGAGCTCGCGCAGCTCCGCGTCCGACATCGCGACGAAGTCGTCCTCGATCGCGTTGACCTGGTCGGCGAGGTTGCGCAGCTTGCGCAGGATCTTGCCTTCACCCGCGCGGAGGATTCTGTCTAGCACTTGGATGCGCTCCTAGCGTCGTGTGCGGCGGCCCGGCTGGCTACTGGCGGCGCGCTCGGCGGAACGACCGCCGTACCGACCATCGTAGGACGGATGCCGATCGGGCGCGGGCGCTCCCCTGCCGAACGGACGCCGCCGCCCGTCGGTTCCGGAAATGCGGCCCCGCCGACCCGCGGGCCGGTTATGGTGGCCGATGTACCAGCCGGGCCGAGATGGGAGGAGGCCGCGATGCGCACCCCATCAAACGGCGCTCCCGCTCGCACCCAGGTCCGCGCGACCTGAGCGGCTGCGCCTCCTGCCGCAGGAGGCACTTACATGTTCCGTCCCACCACCGCCGGACCCGACCTCGACCTGGTCACGTCCTGCATGCCCGACGACCCGACCACCGCGATCGACGCCGAGCGCTATCGGCGTGAGCTCGCCGAACGCTGCTACCGACCCGAGTGGACGTGGCTCTACCAGCCCGATGAGCGGCCGCTCGGCCGCGCGCTGTGGTGGGCTCCCGCGCACTTCGACCAGCCGGTGGCGCTCGACTGCCTCTGGGTGGATCCATCCGTGCCGGACCGCGAGTCGGTCGGCGCCGGTCTGCTGGACGCCGGCCACGAGGCTCTCATCGCGGCTGGCTGCGAGCGGGCGCCGGACTACCACATCGACGTCGCGACCGACTGGCGCAGCGACCCGGCCGCCGTCTCGGCGGTCGAGTGGCGGCAGCGGGCCGCCGCCCGCGCTGGACTCACCGACGTGGTCGAGCGGCTCAGCCTCGCCTGGCACCGCGGTACGCCGCTGCCGGCGCGCAGCGAGCGGGTGACCTTCCGGCCGGCCGACGACGCGGCCTTCCTGGCGGCGTTCGCCGCCGTCGCCCGAGGAAGTCTCGACGTCAACACGCGCCGCATGCTCGACGCCGTCGGAGCGGACCGGCAGGCGGCCGACGACCTGGACTTCTACCTGAGCCTGCCCGGTGAGCGAGACTGGTGGCGCCTGGCGTACGTCGGCAACGAGCTGGTCGGCCTGGTGATCCCGTCCCGCAGCGCCTACGACGCGAGCGTCAGCTACCTCGGCGTGGTCCCCGAGGCGCGCGGTCACGGATACGTCGACGACCTGCTTGCGGAGATCACCCACGTCCACGCAGTGGCCGGTGCCGAGCGAATCACCGGGACGACCGACACGACAAACGCCCCGATGGCCGCGGCGTTCAGGCGAGGCGGCTACGAGGTGACGAAGATCCGCTTCGTCATGTCCCAACCCCAGGGGTGAGTCGCCGGTGGCAGCGGGCATCGGTCAGACCCGAAGCAGCAGGAGCAGTCCGGGCTGACATTTCTGGTCGGCTGTCCACAGCGATTGCGGTGCATCGGATTCGTCCACATCCCTTGTGCGGTAAGGGTTTCTGTCACACCCGCCCGGTAGTGTTCTTGAGCGGTAGCCGAGCAGTTCCGCCGGCTCTGACGGGGATCGGGGGTGTGGGTCGTGGCGGTGTCGTTGGCCGAGCTGGACGAGTACGTCGACGCCGACTTCGACCGGCTCCCGCTGCAGGAGATCGCGGAGTTCCTCCGGTTAGCCGAGCTGGCGAAGCGGCTGATCGACTCGATGGTCAGCCGCGCCGTCCCGGTCTTCGACGCCCGCGGCGGCTGGGACCACGGCACCCACACCAGCATGATCACCTGGCTGCGGATCGAGTGCGGTCTGACCGACAGCCAGGCCCGCAGCATCGTCCGCACCGCCCGCGTCCTGCACGACCTGCCGCAGACCTCCGCGATGCTCGCCGCCGGGCAGATCAGCCACGGCCACGCCGAAGCGATCGCCACCCTGACCCGGGACGTGCCCGTCGAGGCGGTCGGCGAGGCCGAGCCGGAGCTGCTCACCGCTGCCGTGCAGACCGACGCGGCGACCCTGCGCCGGCACATCGGCCGCTACCGGCACGCCCTCGCCCCGGACGCCGTCGTCGCCGACGAGCAGACCGCCCGCGCGTCCCGGCGGATGAGCTTCGGGCAGACCTTCGACGGCGGCTGGCACGGCAGCATCCAGACCGGCCCGGAAGACGGCGAGCTGATCAACACCGCCCTGCAGTCGCTGATGCGCCCCGCCGGCCCGGAAGACACCCGCACCCCCGCCCAACGCCGCCACGACGCCTTGGCCGACCTCGCCGCCGCACACCTCAACCGCGGTGAAGCGCCGATCGCCAGCGGCCAGCGGGCCCACCTGACCGTCATCGTCGACGCCACCAGCCACGACAACGCGCTCGACGGCACACCTGGCAGCCCGCCGGCGGAGCTGCAGTGGGGCGGCACCCTGTCCG
>DASQMY010000237.1:0-6268 GCA_035645255.1 Mycobacteriales bacterium | reverse complement strand
TTCACACCGCCGCCGCCGATGCCGACGACCTTGATGACCGCGAGGTAGTTCTGCGGTGCTGCCATCGGCTGCGCCCCTTTTCTCACCCTCGACTTGAGGGTTATCGTTATGTCAACCTCAGGTTGCGAAAACCGTACGCCGGGCCCTTCTCCCCGGGCAACCGACACGCCGGTCATTTCTTTGTCGGCGCGCAAGTCACCCGGGTTGGGCCCCGGACGCGGACGTAGATCCCGCTCCCACGTGGGGTGCCGTGGGGGCGGGTAACCCCGAGGGTAACTACCCGGTTATGTGGGCAGCTGCCCGCTTGGCTCGGCGGATCCACCTAGTGAGGTGCGCAACTACAGGGCTGCGTCGGTCGTTGCCCCACAATGCAGCGGGCGCACGAGGCCGTTCAGCGGGCGGCGAAGCCGCCTCGCAAGCGCCGTGCTTTCATCGCCAGGAATTCAGCTGCCGGTCGTCGTGGGCAGCTCGGGGACGGTGACGTCGTACACAGCGGCAGGGTGGCGCAGCAGCGCCGTCAGCACCCGGGCCTTGCGTTTCGAGTCGTCGGCGCTCCCCCAGACAGCCTGGTCACCGTTGCGCAGGTGCATGGTGACCGCGTCACGGCTGGACACGTGCACCTCCTCGACCTTCCGGTTCAGGACGGCCGGCAGCCTGGCGACCACCTTGGCTGCCTCGATGATCGCGCCGGCGGAGGCGGACGGCTCGGGGACCAGTCGGGGGAGGGCGCGGTCCGCTGTCGCCGGGAGCGGGAATACCGCGCCCGTTGCATCGATGGCGCGCACCCCGTCAGCGGTCACGAGCTGACCGACCGGACGGCGCTCAGTGACCGTGATCTCGACGGTGTGCGGCCAGCGCCGGGTCACGCGCACCGAGTGGACGGCCGCGAGAGCAGCCACCCGGTCGGCGACGGCATCGAGGTCGACCCTGGCAAGCGGCACGCCGGCCGGCACCCGCGCCGCCTGGGCGACCGCCTGCGGCCCGAGATGGTCGGCGCCACGCACCGATACCTCCTGCGCGACGAGGAGTCGGGAGAACAGCACCACCCACGTGGCCGCGGCTAGCACGAGCACTGCGCCGGCCGCGACGAGCGTCCACTTACTCGGTGTCCACCGCCAGCGCCGGCGCCGTGCGAAGCGGCGCATGCTGTCCACGACGCTGCTGCTCATGTGCGTTCCTCCGCTGTGGTCGTCAAGAGCGCTAGTACGCATGGACCGATGCGCGTCACGTCCCCGGCGCCGAGAGTCAGCACCAGGTCGCCAGGCCGTGCCTTTGCAGCGACGACGTCGGCCGTGCGGTCCCATTGGGGCTCGAAGTGGACGTGCTCGGCCGGTTTGGGTACGGCGTCCGCGACGAGTCGGCCGGTCACCGTGGGGTCGGCGATCTCGCGGGCAACGTAGACATCCATAACGACGACCTCGTCGGCGAGACCGAGGGCGTGTCCCATCTCGATGCCGAACGCCCGGGTCCGGCTCACCAGGTGCGGCTGGAAGCAGACCACGACGCGACCGCTCCCGGCCAGCGAGCGGGCCGCCCGCAGGTCACCGGTGATTTCCGAGGGGTGGTGGGCGTAGCTGTCGTAGACAGTCACCCCCGCAGCGCTGCCCTTGTACTCCATCCGACGGCTGGTCCCGCTGAACTGCTCCAGACCAAGTGCGAGCGACGCGAACGGGTAGCCGAGGCGCAGCCCGGCGGCGAGAGCGCACAACGCGTCGAGCACGTAGTGGCGCCCGGTGGCGTGCAGCCGCAGCTCGCCCAGCGGCTGGCCGCGGTGCCACACCTGCAGCTCTGAGGCGCCGTCGGTGACGCGCAGTGCGTCCCCGCGCAGCTCGGCCGCCGCGTCGAATCCCGCGGATGCGACAGCGAGCCCGAGCGCTGCGGCCCGCTTGCCGAGCCGTACCGAACCAGGGTCGTCGGCACAGACGACGAGGAACCCCCCCGTTTCGATGCGCTCGGCGAACGCCTCGAACGCGGCTCGGTAGGCCGCTTCGGTCCCGTAGACGTCGAGGTGGTCGGCCTCCACGTTCGTCACGACGGCCGCCGCCGGCGAGTAGACGAGGAACGCCCCGTCGCTCTCGTCCGCCTCCGCCACGAACAGCTCGCCGCCGTCATGGGCGTTGACCCCGGTCTCGCACAGGTCGGCGCCGACGGCGTACGACGGATCCGCCCCGCAGGCCAGCAACGCGACCGTGAGCATCGCCGTCGTTGTTGTCTTGCCGTGCGTACCGGCGACGGCGATAACGCGACGCCCGAGCATCACCGAGTCCAGCGCCGCGGATCGCGGCAGCAGTCGCAGCCCGAGCCGCGCCGCCTCGACGACCTCGACGTTGTCGGCCCGCACTGCGGTCGATACGACGACGGTGTCGGCGTTGGCGACGTGCTCCGCGGCGTGGCCCACCCAGCAGGTGGCACCCAGTGCGCGCAGCGCCGACAATGCAGAGGTGTCGGCGGCGTCGCTGCCGGAAACCGACACGCCGCGCGCCAGCAGGATGCGCGCGATGCCCGACAGTGCCGCCCCGCCGATGCCGACGAAGTGAACCCGCCCCAGCCGCTCGGGAGGCAGCCGCTCCGCAGGCACCGGGACGATCATCGGCCGGCCTCTGCCACCGCGAGGACGAGCCGCGCAAGTCGCCGGTCGGCGTCGCGGCGGACCAGTCCCGCGCCGGCTCGCGACATCTCCGTCAACCGCTCGGGGTCACTCGCGAGCCAGGGCACCGTCGCACGAACCCATTCGGGTGTGAACGCGGCGTCGTGGACCAGCAACGCCCCGCCGGCATCGACCACGGCGCGAGCGTTGTGCTCCTGCTCGCCGTTGCCGATCGGCAACGGGACGAAGACCGCCGGCAGCCCCACCGCAGCGGTTTCGGTCACCGTGTTGGACCCGGCCCGGCACAGGATGAGGTCAGCCGCCGCGTACGCGAGGTCCATCCGCTCGACGAAGGGCACGATGACGTACGGCGGTGAGGCGGGCGGCAGCTCGACATCGACGCGCTGCGTGGCGCCGCTGACGTGGAGCACCTGGATGCCGGCGGCGGCGAGCGCCGGGCCGGCGGCCGCGACCGAGGCATTGAGGCGGGCGGCGCCCTGCGATCCTCCGGTCACCAAGACCGTCGGCCGCTGTGCGTCGAGACCGAAGAATGCCCGGGCCGAGTCACGCACCGCACCGCGGTCCAGCTCGGAGATCGACCGGCGGATGGGCAGCCCGACGTAGCGGCCGTGCCGCAGTACCGTGTCGGGAAACGACGTCGCCACGTGCCGCGTGCAGCACGCGGCACCGAACCGGTTGGCGATGCCCGGCAGCGCGTTGCCCTCGTGGATGACCAGCGGAATGCGGCGGCGGCGAGCCGCGAGATAGGCCGGCACGGCCACGTAGCCACCGAACCCCACGACGACGTCGGGCTGGACGCGGTCGAGCACCGCGAGGGTCTGCCGCACCGCCGTGCCCAACCGCCCGGGGACGGCCAACAGCTCGGGTGACAGCCGGCGTGGCAGCGGCACCGGCGCGACCAGCTCGAGGGCGTACCCGGCAGCTGGCACCACCGTTGTCTCCAGTCCGCGGGCAGTGCCGAGTGCGGTCAGTGCGCAGCCGGGGCGCGCCTCCTGCAAGGCCGCGGCGGTCGCAAGCAGTGGAGAGGTGTGGCCCGCGGTGCCGCCGCCAGCGAGCAGTGCTCGGAGCGCCACGCTCAACGCTCCGGTCGCGAGCCCACCCGGGCGGTGGCGGACGGGCGCCACCAGGACCGCCGTCGGCTCCGCAGCTCGGTGAGAGCACCCGGCTCCGCGCGGGCGAACCCCAGCAGCATCCCGAGCGCGACGACCGTCGGGATCATCGCCGAGCCGCCATAGGACACCAGCGGCAGCGGAATGCCGATCACCGGCACCAGACCCACCACTGCGCCGATGTTGATCAGCGCCTGCGCGAGCAGCCACACGGTGACGCCGGCCGCGGCGTACCGCACGAACGGGTCCTTGGCGCGGACCGCGATGCGGATGCCCGCGTAGGCGAGCGTGAGGAACAGCGCGAGCACCACCAGCGTGCCGAACAGGCCGAGCTCTTCACCGATCACGGCGAAGATGAAGTCGGTGTGCGCCGCGGGCAGGCTCCCCCACTTCTGGCGGCTCGCGCCGATCCCGACGCCCCACCAGCCGCCCGACGCGAGTGCGAAGAACCCGTGAGCGGCTTGCCATCCGCCGACCTGGTAGTCGTCGAACGGGTTGAGGAACCCGGTGAGCCGGCGCACCCGATAGGGCTCCTGGGCGGCCAGGTAGAACGCCAGCGCGCTGACAGCGAGCGCAGCGAGCACGAAGAAGCGGCCGGGCGCTCCGACCACCCACAACAATCCGAGGACCAGCGCGAGCAGTACCAGCGCGGTGCCGAGGTCGCCTTGACCGACGACGAGCGCGACCACGACGGCGGCGACCGGTACGACCGGTAGCAGGAGGTGACGCCACCTGTCCAACAGCGCGTCCTTGCGCGCGTACAGGTAGGCAGCCCACACCACGAGCGCCAGCTTGGCGAACTCGGACGGTTGGACGGTGATCGGACCGAGCGCCAGCCAGTTGCGGTTTCCGTTGACCAAGACGCCGAAGCTCGGGTGGTACGTGAGTGCGAGCAGCGCGACGGACACCAGCAGAGCGGGGTAGGCGAGCCAGCCGAACCAGCGCAACGGCAACCGAGAGGCGACCCAGGCCAGTGGCAGCGCGACGCACACCCACACCGCCTGGCGGGTGAACACGTAGTAGGAGCTGCCATGGGTGAGGAAGGAGTAGACGCTGGATGCACTCAGCACCATGACCAGGCCGAGGGCGAGCAGCAAGGCGGTGCAGCCGAGAACCAGGTGGTAGGACGTGAGCGGTCGGTCGAGTGCCTGGCGGACTGAGCCGAACCATCCCGGTGCACCGGCCACCCGCCGCTGCCCGGTCGCGGTCGTCATCTAGTCCCTTCCTCCATCAGCGGTCGAGCGGGTCGGTCCGGCCGGCCACTGCCGCGTCAGTCGCTGGCCAGGCGGCGGACCGCCTCCGCGAACGCGGCGCCACGAGCGGCGTAGTCGCTGAACATGTCCATCGAGGCGCACGCGGGAGCGAGCAGGACGGTGTCGCCGGGGTGCGCGAGCGCCGCGGCTGCGCGCACCACAGCTTCCATAGCGCCAGTGTCGGTGGCAGCGACGTCGATCACCGGCACATCCGGCGCGTGTCGCGCGAGCGCCGCGGCGATGGCCGCGCGGTCTGCGCCGAGCAGCACCGCTCCACGCAGCCGCGGACTCGCCGTGCGCACAAGG
This sequence comes from Mycobacteriales bacterium, assembly GCA_035645255.1. Taxonomy (GTDB): domain Bacteria; phylum Actinomycetota; class Actinomycetes; order BP-191; family BP-191; genus DASQMY01. The sequence continues at coordinate 992 of DASQMY010000237.1, read as the reverse complement.
TCGTCGAACGCCGCACCTTTCGCCAGCCCGCCGGCGATCCAGACGACCTTCGTGTACGCAACCAGCGACGCCTGCGCCGCGTGCGGGTTGGTGGCCTTCGAGTCGTCGACGAAGCGCACTCCGGACACCACCGCGACGTCGGCGATGCGGTGGGGTTCGGGGGTGAAGTGCCGAAGGCCGGCGCGGACGGCCGCCGGAGCAACGCCGTGCGCCCGGGCCAGAGCCGCGGCGGCCAGCGCGTTCGCGACGTTGTGCGGTGCGGCCGGTGCGACATCGTCGACGGCGCCCAGCTCAGCGGCCATCGTGCGCCGACCGGCGACGAAAGCACGGTCGGCGAGCACCCCGTCGACGACCCCGAGCATGCCAACGCTGGGCACCCCGAGGGTGAAGCCGACCGCCCGGCACCCCTCGGTCACCTCCGCTTCCTCGACCAGGCACCGGGTGGCAGCGTCTTCGGCGTTGTAGACGCAGGCCCGCTGGCAGCGCGCGTAGATCCTGCCCTTGTCCTCGCGGTAGGCGACCGCGCTGCCGTGCCAGTCGGTGTGGTCGTCGGCGAGGTTGAGCACGACCGCCGACTCGGCAGACATCGAGTGCGTCCAGTGCAGCTGGAAGCTCGACAGCTCCACCGCGAGGACGTCGTAGGGCTGCGGATGCAGCACCACCTCGAGCAGCGGGGTGCCGATGTTGCCAGCAGCTGCCGCCCGCAGGCCCGCTGCCGACAGCATGGCGGCCAGCATGCGTACGGTCGTCGTCTTTCCGTTCGTGCCGGTGACGCACAGCCACGGGGCGGCCTGGTCGGGGTCCCGCAGTCGCCAGGCGAGCTCCACGTCGCCCCAAACCGGAACGCCGCGGGCCGCGGCGGCGACGAGTGCCGGGTTGGTCGGCCGCAGACCGGGCGACGTCACGACCAGGTCGCAGCGGTCGGGCAGCGCGGCGGTGGCGCCGGCGCCGAGACGGACGTCGGCCCCCAGGATCTGCAGGATCGTCGCCTT
>DASQMY010000236.1:0-2337 GCA_035645255.1 Mycobacteriales bacterium | reverse complement strand
GTAGGTCATGCCGTTGAGCCGGCAGGCGGCGTTGATCCGCTGGATCCACAGCTGCCGGAAGTCGCCCTTGCGCTTCTTGCGGTCGCGGTAGGCGTAGGTCATCGAGTGGAGCACTTGCTCCTTGGCCTTGCGGTAGAGCCGTGAGCGCTGGCCGCGGTAGCCGCTGGCCTGCTCGAGCACCGTACGGCGCTTCTTGTGGGCGTTCACCGCCCGCTTGACGCGTGCCACTTGGGTCGTCCCCTTACTGGGTTGATGAGCGCCGGACTACCGGCCGAGCAGCTTCTTGATCCTCTTGGCGTCGCTCGGCGCGGCTTCGACGAGCCCGGTGAGCCGACGGGTGAGCGTCGACGGCTTGGACTCGAAGTTGTGCCGCATGCCCGCCTGGCCGCGCATCACCTTGCCGCTGCCGGTGATCCGGAAGCGCTTGGCCGTGCCCTTGTGGGTCTTGTTCTTCGGCATCGGGCTCTTTCTTCTCGGTGTGATCGGTCGGGCCGCTGGTCGGCGCGCCCTGCCGGGCGGTCGGCGTACGGCGGAGGTGCAGGTCCTACTCGGCGCTGACCTCGGACGGTGCGGCCTGGTCCGCCGTGACGTCGACGGAGGTGACGTCGCCGGTCGCGAGACCGTCCATCGCCACGCCGTTCGACTCGGACTGAGCCGCGGCGGCGTCCGCCTTGGCGATCGCCTTGATGTTGCGGTGGGGTGCCATGACCATGATCATGTTTCGGCCGTCGAGCTTGGGCGTCGCCTCTACGAAGCCGAGCTCCTCGACGTCCTTGGCGAGCTTCATGAGCAGCTCGTAGCCCCGCTCGGGCCGCGACTGCTCACGACCGCGGAACATGATCGTGACCTTGACCTTGTCACCGGCCCGGAGGAACCGGACGACGTGGCCCTTCTTGGTGCCGTAGTCGTGCGGGTCGATCTTGGGCCGGAGCTTGATCTCCTTGATGACGGTCAGCGTCGTCTTGCGACGGGCCTCCCGCGCCTTCTGCGCGCTCTCGTACTTGAACTTGCCGTAGTCCATGAGCTTGCAGACGGGCGGCCGCGCCATCGGCGCCACCTCGACCAGGTCGAGGTCGGCCTCCTGCGCGAGCTTCATCGCCTCGCCGATCGGGACGATGCCGATCTGCTCCCCCTCCGCACCCACCAGGCGTACCTCCGGTACGCGGATGCGGTCGTTGATCCGTGGCTCGACGCTGATGGGGCCTCCTACACGACTCTGGGCAAGGACGCGGCCGCGCTGCGGGGCCCAAGAAGAAAGGGTCCTGCGGCGACGTGCGCGCAGAACCCCATGAACCGGTGGCCCAGCGCACGCCGCGAGGCGGGCGCGCTGCGCCGTGGGACCCGCCGAGGCGGGTCCGGCCGGACCTGGACGCCGGGGGCGCCAGGTGGGAGCGGGGCTCCACTTGCACGCCGGTCCATGCCGCGAACGGCGAGGACCGGACGGTCGACGTGAAAGGGTAACACGCGTGGCAGCCGACGAGCACGGAGCGGATCCGGACTCCCCGGACGTCCCGGACGACCCGGCGGCGGCGCTGCACGGGCTCACCCGCGACATCGCCGAGGTTCCCGCCATCGAGGTGGTGACCGCGTGCGCGGTCAACCTGATGAGCGCCGCGGCGGTGAAGCTCGGGCTGGCCGACGACGGCGAGCGCTACCGCGACCTCGACGAGGCCCGCCGGCTGATCACCGCGCTGGCCGGGCTGGTCGACGGCGCGCGCGCCGACCTGTCGTTCCACGCCGCGCCGGTGCTGGACGGGCTCAAGACGCTGCAGCTGGCCTTCCGGGAGGCGTCGGCGTACCCCGACGCGCCGGGCGCCGGCCCGGGCGAGAAGTACACCGGCCCCGTCGGGTAGCCCAGCGGGCGCGCGCCTGACGTCCCACGCCCGCAGCGGGTGCCTGGAGTCGACAAAGATGGACCCTCCATCTTCCGCGGCGACCGGTAGATGGAGGGTCCATCTTGCGGATGGAGCTGGCTGGCTGGCGTCGCAGGTTGCCCGAAACCCATGCCGGCGGGGGGCGGTTGCGGTGCGCTGTCAGGACGTGCTTTCGACCAAGCGCCGTGCTTCGCCGGCGTTTCGTCGCGGAGCGATCTCGGTCCGGTCAGTCGTCGGGTGCGGCCGGCCGCTTGCCGCCGACGACGTTGGGCGCGGCGGTCCGCACCGAGACGCCGGGCGAGAAGTGCACGAGCGGGTCGCCCTTCGGCGCGGGCAGGCCGGCCACTTGGACGACGTCCTGCTCGAGCGACACGACCGTGGCGGTGCGCAGCGGCCACGGCTCGTGCTCGACGCACGTGGCGGTGCGGACCAGCGGCGTCGGCGCGAAGACCGCGAACCGCAT
>DASQMY010000235.1:0-4500 GCA_035645255.1 Mycobacteriales bacterium | reverse complement strand
CGTCGTCGAGAAGACCAAGTCGGCGAGAGCGACCGTGGCCGTCGCCCGGCGGCGACCGCGCGGCCGGCTCGCCCTCGTGGGGCTCGGCCCCGGCGCCCGCGACCTGCTGACCCCCCGGGCGTGCGCCGAGCTGCGCCGGGCGACCGTCGTCGTGGGCCTCGACCAGTACGTCGACCAGGTGCGCGACCTGCTGTCACCGGCCGCCCGGGTGCTCGTCAGCGGTCTCGGCGACGAGGAGGCGCGGGCGAAAGCCGCCGTGGACGAGGCGGTCGCCGGCCACTCCGTCGCGCTGATCGGCTCCGGCGACGCCGGCGTCTACGCGATGGCCTCGCCGGCTCTCGACCTGGCCGACGAGCGGATCGACGTCGTCGTCGTACCAGGGGTCACGGCTGCGCTCGCCGCCTCCGCCGCCGTCGGGTCCGCGCTCGGCCACGACCACTGCGCGATCAGCCTTTCCGACCTGCACACGCCGTGGCCGGCCATCGAGGGCCGCGTCCGCGCCGCCGCCGACGGCGACTTCGTCGTGAGCTTCTACAACCCCCGCAGCGCCAAGCGCGACTGGCAGCTGCCCAAGGCGTTGGCGATCCTGCGCGACCGCCGGCCCGGCACGACGCCCGTCGCGATCGTCACCAACGCCTCGCGCGACGACGAGTCGACGGTCCTGACGACGCTCGACGAGGTCGATGTCGAGCAGGTCGGTATGTACTCGCTGGTGCTGGTCGGCTCGGCGCAGAGCCGTTACGTGGCAGGGCGTTTCGTCACTCCGCGGGGGTACACGTGGGCGGGCTGACCTACACCGTCACCGATGCCTGCGCCGGCTGCGGCGCCTGCCTGCGCACGTGTCCCGAGCACGCCATCCGGCCCGGCGGCCGGCACCTCGTCGTGCTCCGCACCTGCACCGGCTGCGGCGAGTGCGCCGAGGTCTGCCCCGTCGACGCCTGCGTCGAGGTGGTCGGATGAGCCGTGCGGTGCACCAGATCGAGCAGCAGAGCTACCGCATCCTGCGCGAGCGGCTGGACACGTCGGCGTACCCGCCGCTGACCCGCGCCGTCATCGAGCGCGTGGTGCACGCGAGCGCCGACCTGTCCTACGCCGACGACCTGGTCTGCGACGAGCCGACCCTCCAGCGCGCCCTCGCCGCGCTGCGGGCGGGCGCCGCCGTCGTGACAGACGTCGAGATGGTCGCGGCCGGCATCACCCGGCGGCCGACCCGCTGCTACCTGAAGGACGCTGTGGCGACCGGCGGCCTCACGAGGAGCGCCGCGGCGCTCCGCGCGGCGGTCGCCGATGTCGGCGCGGGCGCGGTCTGGGTGGTCGGCTGCGCGCCGACCGCGCTGTTCGAGCTGATCGCGCTGTCGCCTGATCCGGCGCTCGTGGTCGGGCTGCCGGTCGGCTTCGTCGGAGCCGCCGAGTCCAAGGCCGCGCTGCGCGCGTCCGGACTGCCGGCTGTCTCCAACGTCTCGGAGAAGGGCGGCTCGGCCATCGCCGCGGCCGCGGTCAACGCGCTGCTCTACGCACTGGAGGACGAGCGATGACGCTCCCGCTGCTCCTGGTCGGCCACGGCACGCGCGACGCCGATGGCGTCGCGCAGTTCCACGACTTCGTCGACCTGGTGCAGCGCCGCGCGCCGCACCTCGACGTTGCGGGCGGGTTCATCGAGCTCGCCGACCCGCCGATCACCGACGCCGTCTCGTCGCTGACCGGGCGCGGACACCGCGAGCTGATCGCCGTACCGCTGGTGCTGGTGGCCGCCGGGCACTCGAAGGGCGACGTCCCGGCGGCACTCGTCCGCGAGCAGGTGCGCCACCCCGGGCTGTCGTTCCGCTACGGCCGGCCGCTCGGCGTGCACCCGGCGCTGCTCGCCGTGGTCGACGACCGCCTGGCCGCGGTCGTCCCGGCAGACCTGCGCGCGACGACCGCGGTGGTGCTGGTCGGCCGCGGCGCCTACGACCCGGACGCCAACGCCGACATCGCCAAGGTCGCCAGGCTGCTCTGGGAGGGTCGCAGGTGGCCGATCGTCGAGCCGGCGTACATCAGCCTGACGACGCCCAGCGTCCAGGACGCCATGGAGCGGTGCCGCCGCCTCGGTGCCACCCGGATCGCGGTCGTGCCGTACTTCCTGTTCGCCGGAGTGCTGCCCGACCGGGTCGGCACCCAGGCACTCGAGTACGCCGCCGCGCACCCGGAGCTCGACGTCGTGGTGGCCGCGGCGATCGGCGGCGACGACCGGGTCGCCGAGCTGGCGCTGGAGCGGTACGCCGAGGCGGTCGGCGGCGACATCCGGATGAACTGCGACGCGTGCATCTACCGCGTCGCCATGCCGGGGTACGAGTCGCGACTCGGTGCGCCGCAGACGCCGCACGACCACCCGGCCGACCCGTCGGTGCCGGGCGGTGCGGCACCAGCGCACGGGCACGCTACGGGCCACGGGCACGGGCATGCGCACCACGACCATGCGACGCGCCGGTGACCGACCTCCACGTCGGCCGGCACGACCTCGACCACCACGGTGACGCCGAGCTGGCGCCGGGACTCCTCGACCTCGCGGTCAACGTGCGCGCGGGCACACCGCCGGACTGGCTGCGCGACCGGCTGCGCGCCGCCGTCGACGACGTCGCGGCGTACCCCACGGACGCCGGAGCACGTGCCGCCGTCGCCCGCCGGCACGGCCGCTCGCCGGACGAGGTCCTGATCACCGCCGGTGCGGCCGAGGCCTTCGTGCTGATCGCGCGGGCGCTGCGCCCGCGGCACGCGGTCGTCGTACACCCGTCCTTCACCTCGCCCGAGGTCGCGCTGCGGCACGCCGGCGCGCGCGTGCACCGGCTGCTGCTGCCGCCGCCCTACCTGCTCGAGCTCGGCGAGGTGCCCGGCGACGCCGACCTCGTCGTCGTCGGCAACCCCACCAACCCGACCGGCGTGCTGCACCCGCGCCGCGCGGTGGCGGCGCTGCTCCGGCGCAACCGGACGGTCGTCGTGGACGAGGCGTTCATGGACTTCGCGGCCGGCGGCACAGAATCGATGACCAGCAACCGCGAGGCCGTCGTCGTACGGAGCCTGACCAAGATGTGGGGGCTCGCCGGGCTGCGCGTCGGCTACCTGCTCGGGCCGCCCCGGCTGGTGGCCCGGCTGGCCGCCGTCCGGCCGCCCTGGCCGACGTCCAGCCTGGCGGCCGTGGCGGTCGAGGCCTGCTTGTCAGCGGACGCCGTGCGCGAGTCCGAGCTCGCCGCGCGCGACGTCGCCGAGCAGGCCGCGATCTACACCGGTGAGCTGGCCCGCATCCCCGGCGTGGTGATCTGGCCGACCGCCGCCAACTTCGTGCTCGTGCAGACGCCCGGCCGAGCCGACCTGCACGGCGCCCTGCGGGCCAAGGGCTTCGCGGTACGGCGGTGCGACACCTTCCCGGGGCTCGGCCCCGACTACCTGCGGGTCGCCGTCCGCGACCACAACACCAACAGCGGCTTCGCCGCTGCGCTGGCCGACCTGATGGGTCACCCCGCATGAGCCTGCTCGACCGCACGATCGCCGCCGTGACGCCGCTGGACGCGGCAGCGCTCAGCGAGGCCGCCGAGCGCAACGACCGGTTGACCAAGCCGCTCGGCGCGCTCGGCGCACTGGAGGACGCCGCCATCCGGCTGGCCGGCATCGCCGGCGAGTGCCCGCCGCCGATCCCCGAGCCGGCCACCGTCGTCGTCTTCGCCGCCGACCACGGCGTGCACGCCGAAGGCGTCTCGCCGTGGCCGCAGGAGGTGACCGCGCAGATGGTGGCCAACATCCTGGGCGGCGGCGCGGCGGTCAACGCGTTCGCCGCGCAGGTCGGCGCCGGCGTCGTCGTCGTGGACGTCGGGGTCGCGACCGCGCTCGACGAGTCGCCCGACCTGCACCGGCTCGCGGTGCGGCGCGGTACGGCCAACCTCGCCGTCGAGTCGGCCATGGCCGTCGCCGAGGCGCGGGCGACGATCGAGGTCGGCATCACCGTCGCCGGCCGGCTGATCGACCGGGGAGCGCGTGCACTGCTGACCGGCGACATGGGCATCGCCAACACCACCGCCTCGGCGGCGCTGATCGCCGCGCTCACCGGCCGTGCCGCGGCCGAGGTGACCGGTCGCGGCACGGGCATCGACGACGCGACCTACGCACACAAGCTGGCCGTCGTCGGCCGCGCTCTGGCTCTGCACGCGCCCGACCCGGCCGACCCGCTCGCGGTGCTCGCCGCCGTCGGGGGACTCGAGCACGCCGCGATCGCCGGCCTGGTCATCGGCGGTGCGGCGCGCGGCGTACCGGTCGTGCTCGACGGCGTGATCGCCGGCGCGGCGGCGCTGCTGGTGCGCACACTCGCGCCGACCGGGCTGGACTACTGCTTCGCGGGCCACCGGTCCGCCGAGCCCGGGCACGCCGTCGCGCTGGACGCGCTCGGGCTCACGCCGCTGATCGATCTAGGGCTGCGACTCGGCGAGGGGACCGGAGCGGTGCTCGCCGCCGTCGGGGGACTCGAGCACGCCG
>DASQMY010000234.1:0-1579 GCA_035645255.1 Mycobacteriales bacterium | reverse complement strand
CACCACGCCGGACGCCGTCGCCGGCCGGAGGGCGGCGCGGTCGGCGGTGAGCATCGGGCGGACGACGGCGTCCACCGCACCGAGCCTGAGCACGACGTCCGGCGTGATGTCACGCGACCCGACGGGCTGGTCGCCGATCCGGACGCCGTTGCGCGAACCCAGGTCGGTCACCGAGCACGTGCCGTCGGCAGCGACCGCCAGCGCGGCGTGCCGGGCGGAGACGGTGTCACCCGGCAGCCCGACGTCCGCGCCCGACTGGGCGTGCGCGCGTCCGACGACCTGCGTGCCGGGCGTCAGGGGGATCCGGTGTCCCGCGTCGAGCCCGCCCACGACGGCCAGCTCGACCGGCACGCGCGGCGTCGGCGGGAGCGTCCGCGCGTCGCGCACGCGCTCGGAGGCGGGCAGCCGGTCGCCGATGACGACGCGGGCGCCGCGGTGGAGCCCTGCCGCCTCGAGCTCGGCCGTCGAGGCGCAGACCTCGCCGTCGATCCACACCGCGACGCGCGGCCCGTCGGCACCGACGGCCCGCACGAGGTCGCCGACCGTCGCGCCGGCGCGTGCGGAGACGGTGACGGCGCGCTCGCCCGCGGGAGCAGCTCGGAACAGCACCACGTCGACCATGTCGGCAATCCTGCCGAGGCGGTGCGACGGGCGTCGGCGGTTGTCCACAGGCGCGGGCAGCGACGCCACCGGCGTACTCTCTTGGGGTGGCTGCCCTCAACTTCATCCGCGCCGGACGCGTCCCGTACGAGATCGCGTGGGACTGGCAGCGCGACCTGGCGGACCGCCGCGCGGCCGGCCTCATCGCCGACACGTGCCTCCTGCTGGAGCACGACTCCGTCTACACCGCCGGCCGGCGCACCGCCGCCTGGGAGCGGCCGGTCGACGGCACTCCGGTGATCGACGTCGACCGCGGCGGCAAGATCACCTGGCACGGGCCCGGGCAGCTGGTCGGCTACCCCATCGTCTCGCTCGAACCCGTCGTCGACGTCGTCGCCCACGTCCGCCGCGTCGAGGAGGCGCTGATCGCGGTCTGCGCCGATCACGGCGTCGCGGCCGGCCAGGTCGAGGGTCGCAGTGGCGTGTGGGTCGCCGGCGGGCGGGCCAAGATCGCGGCGATCGGGGTCCGCGTCGCCCGCGGTGTCACCATGCACGGCTTCGCGATCAACTGCGACTCGGACCTGACGGAGTTCGGCCGGATCGTCCCGTGCGGGATAGCGGACGCCGGCGTGACGTCGCTCTCGGTCGTCACCGGACGGCACATCACCGTCGACGACGTGGTGCCGGCTGTCGAGCGTCACCTCGCCGACGTCCTGCAGGCCGAGGCCGTCGCGGTCTCGCTCGACGACATCGGCCTGGCCGGCGCCCATGCCTGAGCCCGCAGTGCCGGAGGGGCGCAAGATGCTCCGGCTCGAGGTGCGCAACGCCTCGACGCCGATCGAGAAGAAGCCGCCGTGGCTCAAGGTCAGGGCGAGCATGGGCCCCGACTACCGGGAGCTGCGGGCGCTCGTGGAGCGTGAGGACCTGCACACCGTCTGCCAGGCCGCCGGCTGCCCCAACATCTACGAGTGCTGGGAGG
>DASQMY010000233.1:0-5299 GCA_035645255.1 Mycobacteriales bacterium | reverse complement strand
CGGTCGGAGATGAACTTCCGCAGCAGGCCGGTGTCCTTGTAGTCCACCGACGTCATCTTCTCCTTGCAGAACACGCAAACCTTCTTCTTCGGCTTGCGGATCGGTGCCTTCGCCATGAGTGGGTCCTTATGCGGGTTGATGGGGGAAGCAGGCGCGGGTCAGAACGGTGGCTCGTCCGAGAGCCCGGCACCGGCCGGCGCGGGGGACGACCACGGGTCGCCGCCGAAGTCGCCGCCACCGCCTCCGCCGCCGCCGTTGAAGCCGCCGCCGTTGCCGCCGCCCCCGCCGCGGGTGGTCTTGTTGGGCTTCGCGGTCGCGTACTTGAGGGACGGGCCGACCTCGTCGACCTCGAGCTCGATGACCGTGCGCTTCTCGCCTTCCTTGGTCTCGTAGCTGCGCTGCTTGAGACGTCCGGTGACGATCACGCGCTGGCCGCGCTGCAGCGACTCGGCAACGTTCTCCGCCGCCTGCCGCCAGACGCTGCACCGCATGAAGAGCGCATCGCCGTCCTTCCACTCGTTGGTCGCCTTGTCGAGGACCCGCGGGGTGGAGGCAACGGTGAAGTTCGCGACCGCTGAGCCGTTGGGCGTGAACCGCAGCTCGGGGTCAGCCGTGAGGTTGCCGACAACCGTGATGATCGTGTCGCCTTGTGCCATGGGAGTGTCCTTGCCCTTCACCCGCTACCGCGCGGGGATCGACCCGGCCTGGACCGGTACGACGGTGAGGTCACGGCAGGCGCCGTGACCCGATGGGGAAGGGGTCTGCTCGGTGGGAGTTACCGCTGGTCGGGCCGGATGACCTTCGTGCGCATGATCGACTCGTTGAGGTTCATCTGCCGGTCCATCTCGAGCACCGCGGCCGGCTCGGCCGTGATGTCGAGAACGGCGTAGATGCCTTCCCAACGCTTCGCCATCTCGAACGACAGGCGCCGACGCCCCCAGATGTCGACCTTCTCGACCGAGCCGCCGCTGTCGCGGATGACCTTCAGGAACTGGTCGAGAGCCGGGCCTACGGTCCGCTCCTCGAGATCTGGGTTGAGGATGACCATCACCTCGTACTGACGCAAAGTGGACCCACCTCCTCCTATGGACGTGATCGGCCACGGTCTATCCGTGGCAGGAGGGTGCTCGCGTCAACGAACGCGGCAATGTAACACGCTGCTACCTCCCTCTCCGAAACCCCTGGCTGACGACGCTAGCGGCTGGAGCCGACAGCGAGCCGGGGCGGGAGGGGATCTGGGGACAACTCGCGAGCCGCCCGTACGGACGCGGTCAGCCGCACGCCGTCAGGCGCACGCACCCGGCTCGATCCCGGGTCGCCGGCAGATCGTCGCACGCTGACCGGGGGAAGCGTGCGGCTCCAGCCCTGTCCCAGCATGGTTGTGCTCACTTGGTCGGCAAGGTACGGCGGCCCGGGCGGCGAGGTGCGCCAGCGGTGCGGCTGTCGGCTCGCCCCGCTAGCCTTTGCCGCATGCTGCAGATCGGCGCGCACGTACCACCCGAGGACCCGCTGGCGGAGGCGAAGGCCCGCGACGCCGACCTGGTGCAGATCTTCCTCGCGGACCCGCAGGGGTGGAAGAAGCCGGTCCCGCGTGACGACGCCGACCAGCTGCGCGACAGCGACACGACGATATACGTGCACGCGCCCTACCTGGTCAACGTCGCCACGACCAACAACAAGATCCGCATCCCGAGCCGCAAGATCCTCCAGCAGCACTGCGACGCGGCGGCGACCGTCGGGGCGGCGGGCGTGATCGTCCACGGCGGCCACGTCGACTCCGACGACGAGCTGGCGACGGGCATCGACAACTGGCGCAAGACGTTCGAGCGGCTGGAGACCACCGTCCCGCTGCTGATCGAGAACACCGCGGGCGGCGACCGGGCGATGGCGAGGCGGTTCGAAGCGCTGGCCCGGCTCTGGGACGTGATCCCCGAGACGCCGTACGAGGTGGGGTTCTGCCTGGACACCTGTCACGCGCACGCCGGCGGCGAGGAGCTGCTTGGCATCGTCGAGCGGGTGCTCGCCATCACCGGGCGCATCGACCTGGTGCACGCCAACGACTCCAAGGACCCGGCCGGCAGCGGGCGCGACCGGCACGACAACTTCGGCTCGGGGCAGATCGCGCCGGACCTGCTCGTCGAGGTCGTCCGTACGGCGGGCGCCCCGGTCGTGTGCGAGACACCAGGCGGCGTCGGGGGCCAGACGGCCGACATCGAGTGGCTGCGCGAGCGCCTCTGACAGCCCGCCTCACGCAGTACCGGATCAGCCGCGCCGGGCCCACCGGCGGCTGGTCGCCGAGCCACCCGCCGTACCGTCCGGGGTCGTCCGTGAGCAGCCCAAGGTCGACGTCGGACGCCATGCGCGGCCGGCGATAGGCGAGGAGCCGACGAGTGCCACCGCCCGCAGGTCCGGGACCCCTGCCGCCCAGGCCTCGACGGCCGCGAGCAGCCGCTCGACCTCGCGCCAGCGCCCTTTCGGCCGCGCGGTCGGGTCAGCCCGCCCAGCCACCGGACACGAAGACCGTCACCAGCGCGAACATCAGCGGTGCGCAGACCCAGAGGATCGCCCGGTGCAGCCACTCGAGCCCCTCGGTCGCCCTGGCCAGCACCAGGTAGAGCGGGAACAGCAGCAGCACCCCGCGCGCGGTCGACTGGTAGTAGCTCGAGATGCTCAGCAGCGCGACGCTCGACCCGACGTACGCCGCCTCCCCCCAGCGGCGCATGCCAAGCAGCACCAGGAACAGCACGCCGCCGACGACGATCGAGAGGAGCTCGGCCCGGAACGACCAGGCGGCTGCGCCGAACTGGTGCGGGGACAACGCCTCGCGCAGCGTCGTCGTGAAGCCCTCCCAGGGCGGCCCCACCGTGCGGCCCCAACCGCGCTCCTGCGCCTCCTGGTAGGCCCGCCAGCTGCCGGTCTTCGAGTGCAGCCAGATCACGTAGGACGCCGTGCCGGCGAACGGCAGCACCAGCGCGCCAGCGTCGATGTCGACGAGGCGGCCGCCGCGGCGCGCCCGGCCGGCGGTGAAGTACTCGACGACCAGGCCGATCGCGAGCAGCACGCCGTTGACGCGGATGACCCCCGCCCCGAAACCGAGCAGGCCGGCCAGCCACCAGTTGCCGCGCCGCGCCGCCAGCCAGGCGGCCACCGCGAACGCCAGCCACGGCATCTCCGAGTAGCCGGCGAAGAAGAAGACGGCGTACGGCGTGAACACCAGGTACAGCACCGCGCGGTCGCCCGCCTCCGGGCCGTTCTCGTCGGCGGCCATCCGCCACAGGCAGGTGCTCGTCACGGCGCCGGCGACGAAGGTGATCAGCAGGCCGGAGCGCGTCCACTCGTCGACGAAGAGGTTGGTGAAGCGCAGCAGCAGCGGCATGCCCGGGAAGACCGCCTCGAGTGCGCTGTCCTCGTACTTCTCCGGGTAGGCGAAGTAGCCGTGCTCGGCGACCTTGCGGATCAGCTCGGCGTCCCACCGGGCCCACAGCTTGCTCCAGGGCTCGACGTCACCGGCGCGGGCGCTTTCGGTCCACCCGACCAGCAGCGCCACCAGCGCAACAGCGACCCGGCTGCCGACCCACGTCGGCAGCGCGCCGAGGAACGCCGACCGCAGCGAGCCGTCGCGACGTTGGGCCTGCGCCGGGGCGGGTGCGACCCGCGTCGTCACGCCGCGCCGTACGCCGGCGCACGTGCGGCGACGCCGGGCAGCGCCTCCGCCCGGTCCGGCGCCCCGTCGAGCACCCCACCGGCCGGGTCGTCGTCACCCGTCCGGCGGACCGGGTCGAGGTCGGGTCGCCACATGTGCCGGATGATCGCGCCCGCCATGTAGAACAGCACGAAGTTGCGCAGCCACACCGCGACGAAGAACCACCGGTGGTCGAGACCGGCCGCCGGGTCGACCAGCGTGATGATCGACAGCATCACCGTCGCGAACACCAGCAGCTCGGACAGCTGCCAGACGACGAACGTCCGCCATCTCGGGAGGGCGAGCACCCCGAGCGGGACGTACCAGAGCGCGTACTGCGGCGACCAGACCTTGTTGGCGAACAGGAACGCCACCACGATCAGGAACCCGACCTGGGCCACGCGCGGGCGGCGCGGGGCGCGCCACGCCAGCAGGAGGATCGCCGACCAGACCAGGATCAGCAGCACGAGCGTCAGCAGGTTGAGCGCCCTGGGCGACTCGCCCTCGGGGAGCCGCGGGATCACCAGGTCGTGCAGCGTCTTGCCGATGCCCCCGGTGGAGTTCTCGGTGAGCCGGTTGATCTGGTACCAGATGGAGTCGTCGTGCCAGCCGGCCGACCGCTGGCTGCTGAACTTGTAGAAGTGCGACCAGTTCTCCCGGTAGGCCAGCGCGACCGGGGCGTTGATCGCCACCCACGCCGCAGTGCCGGCCGCGGACGCGGCCAGCCAGGCGCGCATCCGCCCCGCCCGCAGGCACAGCGGCAGCAGCGCCACCAGCAGGAACGCCGGGTAGAGCTTCGCCGACGCCCCCATCCCGAGGAGCACACCGGCGAGCGCAGGTCTGCGCCGGCGCCAGGCCTCCATCGCTGCGCCGAGGAACCCCGCGGCCAGCAGGTCCCAGTTGTAGAAGGCGTACACCGCGACCACCGGCGACGCGGCGACCATGACCGCGTCCCACGCGCGCCGGCCGGCCAGCCGGAACGTCGTCGCGACGAGCACCAGCGCGAACATCCCGAGGATCGGCACATGGAGCAGGTAGAACCGCCGCCCCGCGTCGTCGGGCGCCGTCGCGCGGGCGGCGTCGCCGGCGAGCCACATCACGCCGCCGGTCAGCACCGGGTACTCGACCGGGTGGTCGCGGTAGGGGACCTTGCCCTCGTTGAGCCCTTCGGTGCTGAACAGCGGGTAGATGTCCGAGTAGCACATGTGCGTGTACTGGTGCTGGTGGACCCAGCCGTCGTCCGTGAGGCACTTCTGCTTCTCCGCGAAGCCCAGGACCAGGGTGATCGCGGCGACGATCAGGACGACCGCCAGCGCGGCCGTCCTCGACCTGGTCAGCCGGGCATGGCGGCCGATCGGTCCGCCGATCGGCAGGCTGGCGGAGGCCACGAAGTCGTCGTCGAGCGACGGCGCAACGGTCGGCGGAGCGGGCTGACGCGGCATGGCGACATGGTGTCACGACGTCCGCGCCGGGCGGGCGTCGCCGGACTAGCCGGTCGGCGGCTGGTCCGCCGGCTCGTCCGGCGGGCTGCCGGCTCCGTCGCCGGCCTGGTCATCCGGCGCGGTCGTCTGCGACGCCTGGGAGGACGGCTCCGCCGGCGCGTCGGTCGGCTCCGGT
>DASQMY010000232.1:0-3965 GCA_035645255.1 Mycobacteriales bacterium | reverse complement strand
CCCGCGGCGCGTACCTGCATCGACCCGAGCAGCTGAAACTCGACGTCCCTCACCGCGCCCTTCGACGACTCTCGTCCCGTGCCGGCTCTCACCGTGCTCGGGCCCCACTTCCTCGATCCTGAACGCTCTGCCGAGGCGGGGCAACGGCCCAACCGTCGCCGCCATGCCCCGCTGTTACGCAGTCCTGACAGTTTGTGCCGGTATGCCTCCGCGCGTCTTCCAGCGAGGCTGTGTCCACGTTGACGTGGGCGCTGTCCTGCTCAGAACAGCGGGAGAACAGGTGGCCGACAGCAGGCGTCGACAGAGTCGGGGCTGCCGAAGGAGGCCACCATGACTCTCGTCACCGCGAAGTGCCCAGAGTGCCGGACAACCGATTCCGTGCCGGCTGACGCCATGCTCGTCGAAGTCGCAGCACCCGAGCAGCCGAGCGAGCACATCGGCGGCTGCGCCCGCTGGATCTGCTCTACGTGCTCAGACGTGGTCGGCCGAGCAGTCGCCTGGCACGAGCTCGCCCTGTTGCTCGCCGCAGGCGCGCGCCTCTTGTCGGAGCACGTCACCGAAACCCTGCCGGCGCACCCGGAGTCGCCGCCGACCGGTGCTCGGTTCACCCTCAACGACGTGTTGGAGCTGCACGAGACGTTGGCGGGCGAAGAGTGGTTCGAGCGCCTCACCACCGACGCGATCTAGGCGGACGTCGGCCGTAGGCCGCCCACCGCGCGCCTCTCACCAGACCGCCTGGAGTAGCCATGTTCGCCATGCGCACCGCGCCCCGCCCGAGCCGAACCAAGTCGATAGCGGGTGCGACCGGCTCCGTCGCCGCGCTGTCCGCGCTGCACCTCGGCGTCGACGCCGTCTCCGGCAGCATCTCCGCTCTGATGCCAGCGATCGCTGACAGGTTCCAGCTGGGCGCGACCGAGGTCGGCGCGCTGGTTGGGACGTTCTCCGCAAGTTCACTGCTGATGCAGCCACTCGCCGGGAGGATGGCAGACCGAATCGGGGCCAGGCGACTCGCGATCACCGGCGCGATCGTGTCGTCCGCGCTGCTAGGGCTGGTCGGCATCGCTGGTCACGTATCGCTGCTGGTCGCGGCCCTGGTGGTCGGCGGCTTCGGTTCCGCGGCGTTCCACCCTGCCGCTGCAGTCGTGGCCCGCCGAGTCATGCCGCACCGTGCGCAGTTCGCCGTCGGTCTGTTCGCCGCGGGTGGGACGGTCGGCCTGGCGGCCGGTCCGCTGCTCGTGCTGCTCATCGCCGCGCACGCCGGCGCCGCGCTCACGCCCGCCGTCATGGTGCCTGGGATCGCCTTCGCGATCGTCCTCTGGCGGGTGGTCCCGCCGGACCCGCCGACGACGTCGCCGAAGAGTCATCGAGTGACGCACGAGCTTCTGCGCGGCGACGTCGGCCGGCTCGCCGTAGCCGCGACGCTGGTCGCGACCGCGGTCACGACGTTCAGCGCCGGCATCCCGCTCTGGCTGACCCAGCAGATGGGCTACGGCAACGATGCCGCCGTCATCGGATCGACCCTCGCCGTCTTCCAGCTTGCGGCGGCGGGCGGCGGACTCGCAGCCGGCTATGCGGTCAGGCGGATGTCGCCAGCGCGGCTGAGCGCGGCCACGCTGCTCGCTGCGACTGTCCCGCTGTCGCTCGTTCTCGCGCTAACGCCAGGCGGCGTGGCGTTCTTCGTCGCTACCGCAGCGGCCGGCGCGCTCACAACCGCCGCCATACCCCAGCTAATCGTCGCCGCGCAGGACCGCGCCCCGCACGCCGTGGCAGCGGCAACCGGCATCCTGATCGGGCTGTCGATGGGCGTAGCCGGTATTGCCTTCATCGCGATCGGTGCCCTCGGTGACGCCGCGGGACTGCGTGTCGGACTGATGACGGGCTTCGCCGCTGTCATCCCGGCCGCCGCACTTGCCCACCGCGTCCTCCGCGACGACCCGACCAGCAGCCGGATCACCGGTCTGGCAGCCGCCCTGGGGTGCGGCTGCGTCCGCCCGGCGATCGTCCTCGCCGCCAGCGTTGACGAGGCGCCGACGTGCACATGCGAAGGCCTGGACGCGTGCTGCCTCGTCCACCCGCTGTACTTCGAATCGGAGGCACTCGCGTGACTGGCGCTCTACGCCGGCTGCTCCACGAGTGGCGACCGTCAGCGATCACTCTCGGTGCACCTGCACTACCGCTGGGAGTGCTGTTCGGACTCAACGCCGTCGACGAGCTCGACCGGACCGCGTTCGCCGTACTCCTACCCGATATCCGCGAGCACTTTGGGATGACCGACGCGGCTGCCCTCGCGCTGGTCGCCGCCACGACGATCGCGATCGTGCTGATCGAGGTGCCGCTGTCGTTCTACGCCGACCGTCGCAATCGGGTACGGATCGCCTCGGTCGGCGCGGCGATCTGGGCGCTGTTCTCCGCAGGTACCGGTCTCGCGGTGTCGGTTGCGATGCTCGCCGCGATGCGGGTCGGCGCGGGAGGCGGCAAGGCGGTCGTCACGCCGACGCACTCGTCGCTCCTCGCTGACTACTACGAGCCGGACGCCCGGGTGAAGGTCTTCTCCGCACATCGTCTGGCTAGCTCCGTCGGCCAGATCATCGGGCCGGTGCTCGCCGGCCTGCTCGCCGCCTTCCTGGGCTGGCGCGCGCCGTTCTTCCTGTTCGCGATCCCCACCGTGGTGCTGGTGCTGCTCTCACTGCGCCTTCGCGAGCCCGTTCGCGGGCTCCAGGACAGGCGGGCAGCCGGGGCGGACGGAGCGACCGCGGCCGTCGTGGAGACACCAGAGCGGCCGTGGCGCACGATGCGGGTCCTCGCGCGGGTCCGCACGATCCGCCGCATCTGGCTGGCAGCGCCGTTCCTCGGGATCGCGCTGTTCGGGATCCCCAACCTGCTGTCGCTGGTCTACGAGAGCGTCTTCGGCCTCGACGCCGCGCAGCGGGGAATGATCGCCGCGGGCGTAGAGCCCCTTCAGATACTCGGGGTTGTTCTCGCCATGCCGGCCGTCTCCCGCATCGCAGTGGTTCGACCAGACTTCCTGCTGCGTTTCGTCGCGGGAGTCGGTGTCGTGGACGGCGTCCTCATCGTCATTCTCGCCTATGCGCCGCACGTTGGTGTGGCGATCGCAGTCCATGCGCTCTTGGCAGCAAGCATCGGGACACTGGCGCCGGCGTTCTTCGCTCTTGTCTCGCTCGTCGCTCCGCCCCGCGTGCGGTCGGCCGCGTTCTCGACCATGTCGGTCTTCGCGATCCCGGGGATCGCCATCTTCCTCCCGCTCATCGGTGCCGTGTCGGACGCCATCGGCGTTCAGCCGAGCATGCTCGTGATGGTCCCGGTCTCCGTCACCGCGGGCGCACTCCTCGCGTCCGCAGCTCGGTTCGTCTCGACCGACATCGCGGCGGTCCAACGAGGCTCGGCCCGCGCGACCCAGACCGCATCGACGTACGCGTCGTCGTCCGCATAGCGGCGATTCCGCCCACGAAGTGAAACAGACACCTACGACAGGAAGGCACGAGATGACGACATCATGGAACTCCCACCAGGTCGTGCAGACGAGGCTTGCATCATCGCCGGCGGCGGAGAGCCGCGGACCAGTGGTCCGGGTCGTCACCGCTTCGGTCGCGCTCGGCGTCGTCGGCGCGGTCCTAGTCCCGGCCGTGCTTCTGCCCGGCGCCGCCGAGCACACGACCACGGGTGCGCTGCTCGTCGCGTTCGGGCTTGGCTGGGCCGCTCTCGCCGGGCTGACGATCCGGCTGACCGCGATGCCACAACGCTGGGCGCTCGTTCCCGCCGCCGTCATGGGCGTGACGGGGCTCGCGCTCATCGCGTTCGCACCCGGCGACAAGGTCCTGCAGACCGCAGGGTACGCCTGGCCGCCGCTGCTGCTCGCGCTCACCGGCTGGATCCTCGTCCAACTGCGGCGCGCGATGCGCAGCCGGGCGCGGTGGCTGCTGTACCCGGTCCTCGCTGTGCTCGCG
>DASQMY010000231.1:0-3386 GCA_035645255.1 Mycobacteriales bacterium | reverse complement strand
CATCGTCTACGTCTCGCTCCCGGAGACCGGGAGTGACCTCGTCGCCGGCCAGGTGTTCGGCGAGGTCGAGTCGACCAAGAGCGTCTCGGACCTCTACGCACCGGTCTCCGGCACCGTCGTCGCGCGCAACGACCAGCTCGACGCCCGCCCGGAGCTGATCAACGCCGACCCGTATGGCGAAGGCTGGGTCGTCGAGGTGGAGGTCTCCGACGCCGCTGCGCTGGACGCGCTGATGGACGCGTCGGCGTACCAGGCGAGCATCAGCTCGCAGTAGCCGGGACCGGCCTCAACCAGCAGTGCAGGTGCTGTCCACAGCGGCCGGCAGGTCCGGTTGACCATGCTGTTCAGGCTGGTAGCCTCCACCACACCTTGAGGGACCGGGCCCCCGGGCCGGTTCCTCCGGCCCTGGCGACGGAGGCGAGCGCGACGGTGTTGTGCAGCAAGTGCGGCCGGCAGAACCCCGAGGACAGCCGCTACTGCGCGCAGTGCGGCTCGCCGCTCCCGCGCGGTGGTGATGAGCGCCCCGCGGAGCAGACCTCCACGATCTCGCTCAGCCCGCTGGAGACCGAGCACCACGACGACGACCACGGCGGCGAGCTCGGCGCGGCTGCCGACGCGTTGCCCGCGGGCACCGCGCTGCTGGTCGTCAAGCGTGGCCCGAACGCCGGCAGCCGCTTCCTGCTCGACAAGGATATGACCACCGCGGGCCGGCACCCGGAGAGCGACATCTTCCTGGACGACGTCACGGTGTCCCGGCGCCACGCCGAGTTCCGTCGCACCGGCGGCGGTTACGAGGTCCGCGACGTCGGCAGCCTCAACGGCACCTACCTCAACCGCGAGCGTATCGACGCCACCGAGCTGGCCGGCGGCGACGAGGTGCAGATCGGCAAGTTCCGCCTGGTCTACCTCACCGGCCCGAGCGCGGATGCAGGCACCGCCCAGTGAGCGGTGCTCGCAAGGCGTTCATGAGCATCGGCGAGGTGCTCGGCCAGCTCCGCAGCGACTTCCCGGACGTCACGATCTCGAAGATCCGCTTCCTGGAGGCGGAAGGGCTGATCGAGCCGGAGCGGACCAGCTCGGGCTACCGGAAGTTCTCCAGGGACGACGTCGCGCGGCTGCGCTACGTCCTGGCGGCGCAGCGCGACCACTACCTGCCGTTGCGGGTCATCAAGGCGCACCTCGAGGCGCTGGACCGTGGACTCGAGCCCGGGCCAGGCGACGCCGGCCCACGGATTCCGCAGGCCGTCACGTCGATCGAGGGGCTCCCCGGGTCGGATGCATTTCTCCGCGACACGAGCGAGGTGCGGCTCTCCCGCGAGGAACTGGCGGCGGCTGCCGGGCTGTCCGCCGAGCAGCTCGACCAGCTGGAGCAGTACGGCCTCGTCGCGCCGCGGCAGGGGAGCAGCTTCTTCGACGGCGACGCGCTGATCGTGGCGAAGACGGTCGCCGAGATGTCCCGCTACGGGATCGAGGCGCGACACCTCCGGCCGTTCAAGAGTGCCGCGGACCGGGAGATCGGCCTGTTCGAGCAGGTGGTCAACCCGCTGGTGCGGCAGCGCAACCCGGAGGCGCGGCAACGCGCCGACGAGGCGGTGCGCGAGCTCGCCGCCCTGTCGGTCAAGCTGCACTCGACGCTGGTCCGCGCCGGCCTGCGCCCGGGCCTGAGCCGCTGACCCACCGAGGTTGACTGCCGCCCGCGCCGGGCAGTTCCACCCGAGCCGCGAGGCGGCTCGCGTCGGTGTAGTTTCGGGGCAGTCGGTTGACGTGCCGATGCGAACTCGCGAGACGAACGGGAGGCCGTCGGCGTGCAGGAGCTTTCCGTGGTCGGCGTACGTGTCGAGCTGCCCACCAACCAGCCGATCGTCCTGCTCAAGGAGGCTGACGGCGACCGCTACCTGCCGATCTGGATCGGTGCGGTCGAGGCGACGGCGATCGCGTTCGCCCTGCAGAACGTCGTGACCGCCAGGCCGATGACGCACGACCTGATGAAGGACCTGCTCGACGCGACCGGTGTGACCGTGAGCGCCGTCCACATCGTCGACCTGCAGGACGGCATCTACTACGCCAACCTGGTCCTGGACAACGGCGTCGAGGTCTCCGCCCGACCGTCGGACTCCATCGCGCTCGCGCTGCGCATCGGCGCGACGATCTACGCCGACGAGGCGGTACTCGCCGAAGCCGGCATCCCGATCGCGGACGAGCAGGAGAACGAGGTCGAGAAGTTCCGCGAGTTCCTCGACCAGATCTCCCCGGAGGACTTCAACACCTCGTCGTGACGCCCGCACGCTCAACTCGCGGTCGAGGTCGGCGCTTGAGGTAACTCTCAACTGGACATCTATAGTTGCGACGCGCCGGGTCCGGTCGTTGACGGCAGCCGGGCGCGATCCATACCGTCCGTTGTCCAGGCGCCGGACGGCTGCCCGGAGCGCTGATGACCGCAGGGGAAGGCGGCACGCGGTGAGCACGACCGACGACGGCCCCGGCGGTACGCCGGACGGCCCGCTGCGCGACCCGGCTGCGGACACCCTGTTCGACATGGCGCCCGCCGCGCGGCCGCGGGCGATGCAGGACCCGCTGTTCGCCGACGACTTCCCCGGCCACCCGGACGAGTTCCTCGGCTACCGGGGACCGACCGCGTGCTCGGTGGCGGGCATCACCTACCGGCAGCTGGACTACTGGGCGCGCACCGGGCTGGTGACGCCGACGGTGCGCGACGCGTCGGGGTCCGGGACGCAGCGGCTCTACTCGTTCGGCGACATCCTGGTGCTGAAGATCGTCAAGCGGCTGCTGGAGACCGGCGTGTCGTTGCAGAACATCCGCACGGCGGTCAACCACCTGCGCAGCCGCGGCGCCGACGACCTCGCGAGCATCACGCTGATGAGCGACGGCACCCGGGTCTACGAGTGCACCTCGGCAGACGAGGTGATCGACCTGGTCCAGGGCGGCCAGGGCGTCTTCGGCATCGCGGTCGGCCGGGTGGTCCGGGAGGTCGAGGGCTCGCTGTCGCAGTTCCCGGGTGAGCGGGCCGACGACGAGCCGGGGGGCGAGCAGCCGTCGGACGAGCTGGCGACGCGGCGGCGGCGGCGCACCACCGCATAAGCGGCCGGTCGCGCGGCGGGGACGGTCAGGCGGCGCGCGGCGCGGCGAGTGCGCGGCCGCACGGGCCGACGACGCTTCCGTCCGGCAGGATCTCTCCCGTGTCCTCGAAGACGACCACCCCGTTGCAGAGCAGGCTCCAGCCCTGCTCGGGGTGGCAGGCGACGGTGTGCGCGGCGTCGTGGTCGCGGGCGGAGGCCGGGGGACAGGCTGGCTGGTGCGGGCACATCGAGTGGCTCCCGGGAAGCCGTGACTGCGCAATCATCTGGTCACCTCTCTTATACACCTGT
>DASQMY010000230.1:0-9858 GCA_035645255.1 Mycobacteriales bacterium | reverse complement strand
AGACGTGACGAACACCAGGTCCTCGTCGCCCGTCGCAAGTTCCGTCACGCCGACGACCCGGTCGCCGTCGTCGAGTCGGATCACCTCGAACGAGTCGCCCTTGGCCGGGTAGTCGCGGTTGACGCGCTTGACCACGCCGCGCTCGGTGCCGAGCGCGATCCAGGGCCCCTCGGTGCCGAGCGTGACGAGCGCGAGCACATGCTCGCCGGCCGTGAGCTCGACGAACTCGCTGACCTGCGCGCCGCCGCGCAGGCTCGGCGCGCCGGCCGTGGGGGGCAGCGCCGGCAGGTTCACGACGTCCAGCTTGATGACGCGGCCGGCGGTCGTCACGACACCGACCGTCCCGCGCGCGGTCGCGTGGACCGCGGAGACGACGACGTCGTGCTTGCATCGGGCCGCGCCGTCGCCGGCGAGCGGCTCCGCCGTCGACGTCCGCGCCAGCAGGCCGGTCGAGGACAGCAGGACTCGGCACGGCACGTCCTGCACCTCCAGCGGGACGGCGGCCGCCGGCGCCGCCACGCCTTCCAGCAGGACGGTGCGGCGTGGCGTCCCGTAGGTCGCCGCGACCTCGGCGAGCTCGTCCGAGACGAGCTCGCGCAGCACCGCGTCGGAGTCGAGGATCCGGGTGAGCTAGGCGATCGTCGCCTGCAGGTCGGCCAGCTCGTCGGTGAGCTTCTGCACCTCGAGCGCAACCAGCCGGCGCAACGGCATGTCGAGGATGTAGCCGGCCTGGATGTCGGAGAGCTCGAAGATGTCGATGAGCCGGCGCCGCGCCTCGTCGGTGTCCTGGCTCGAGCGGATGACCTGCACCACCTCCTCGATGTTGGCCAGCGCCAGCAGCAGCCCCTCGACGAGGTGCGCGCGCTCCTCGGCCCGCCGCCGCCGGTAGGCGCACCGCCGGCGGACGACGTCGAGCCGGTGCGCGACGTAGACCGCGAGCAGCTCCTTGAGCCCCAACGTCCGCGGCTGGCCGTCGACGAGCGCCACCGCGTTGATCCCGAACGTCTCCTCCATCGGCGTGAGCCGGTAGAGCTCGGCCAGCACCGCCTCCGGGTTGAAGCCGGCTTTGCACTCGATCACCAGCCGCAGTCCGTGCGACCGGTCGGTCAGGTCCTTGACGTCGGCGACGCCGGCGAGCTTCTTCGCCTGGACGAGCTCGGTGATCTTGCCGATCACCTTCTCCGGCCCGACGTTGTAGGGAAGCTCGGTGACGACGATCCCGCGCCGGCGCGAGGTCACGTCGGTGATCTCGCAGGCCGCGCGGGTGCGGAACACGCCGCGACCGGTCTCGTAGGCCTCCCGGACGCCGTCGAGCCCGACGATCAGCCCGCCGGTCGGCAGGTCGGGACCCGGGACGAAGCGCATCAGCTCGTCGAGCGACGCACCGGGGTTGGCGATCAGGTGGCGGGTCGCCGCGGTCACCTCGCCGAGGTTGTGCGGCGCCATGTTGGTCGCCATGCCGACCGCGATCCCGCTCGAGCCGTTGACCAGCAGGTTGGGGTAGGCCGCCGGCAGGACGGCCGGCTCCTGCTCGCGCTCGTCGTAATTGGGCCGCATCTCGACGACGTCCTCGTCGAGCGAGTCGGTCATCAGCCGGGCAGCGGGCGCGAGTCGGCACTCGGTGTAGCGCATCGCCGCGGGCGGGTCGTCGTTGCCGAGGCTGCCGAAGTTGCCGTGCCCGTCGATCAGCGGCAGGCGCATGGAGAACGGCTGCGCCATCCGCACGAGCGCCTCGTAGATCGCGCTGTCACCGTGCGGGTGCAGCTTGCCCATGACCTCGCCGACGACCCGGGCGCTCTTCACGTGACCGCGGTCCGGCCGCAGACCCATCTCGGCCATCTGGAACAGGATCCGCCGGTGCACGGGCTTGAGCCCGTCCCGCGCGTCGGGGAGCGCCCGCGAGTGGATGACCGAGTAGCTGTACTCGAGGAAGCTGCCGCGCATCTCCTCGGACACGTCGATGTCGACGATCGACGTGTCGGCGGGCGGCGGCGGAGTCGTGCTGCGGGGCGTCATCCGGGTGCTCCTGCGGGCGGAGGGGTGGCACGGGTCGGAGCCACCATCCTCGCCGACCGCGCCGACGTTAGGTCGACCGGACGCACAGCGTGTCTTCCGGACACCGCGGGAGTCTGCCCGTGCCGGTGCCGGCGGTTACTCGTCCGGGTCGCCGGTCGGCACGGACGGCATCCGTGCCGTCTCGCGGATCTCGTTCCACGACGGCACCCTCGCCCGCCGGCTCGGCCGGACCGGCGCCTCGACGAGGGTCGGTCGGGCCGCCGGCGCGGGAGCCGGGTCGGCGACAGCGGCGGCCGGACCGGCCGCCTCGTCGACCGGCTCGGCATCGGTGGGCGCGGGCGGTCGGCGCAGGTCGACCGCTGCCGGCAGCGTCGGCTGTACGTCGTCCGGAGTGCGGGGCGCCGCCGCTGCGGCGACATCCGGTCGGGCGGTCCCGCCGAACAGCGCGGCCTGCCGCGCCGCCACCGACGCCGAGCCGTGCGTCGCAGGACCGCCGCGCAGCAGCGACTCGGCCGGAGCATCCGCGGCGGACACCCGGCGGGCGCCGGGATCCCAGGTCCACGCGGCGCACTGCAGCCGGTCGTGGGCCCGGTAGACCACCTGTACCGTCCACCGGCCGTCCGGCAGCCGCCACGCGTCCCACTCGCTCGCGGCCGGGTCTACCTCCTGGGCGCCGAGGCGCTCGTCGACCAGGTCGCCGAGGCGTCGACTCGCGTCACCCACCCGGCACAGCCGCGCCTCGATGACGGCCCGCTCGCGCTCGGCGAGGACCGGATGCGCGTACGCCGCGACCCGTGTCGGGGGAAGGCCCGCCGACTGCGCCACCTCCGCGACGCTCTCACCCGCCCGGATGCGGGCCTGGATCTCGCGCGGCGTCACCGGCTGCTCGGGTCGCAGCTCGAGGCGGGCGTCGTCGAAGTGCCCGCGTACGGCGGCGCGCAGCCGGCTGTCGATCGGGATCTGGAACTCGCCCGGGGCGCCGCGCGCTCCGGCCAGCACCAGGAAGCGGCCGTCGTCGCTCACACCGACGATGTGCAGGTCTCGCACCAGTGCTCCTTGTCGGTCGGCGTCGTCCCGACAGCCTCACACAGGACAGGCGGCCCGGTCACGTACCGGCACCGCATCGGCGTACCGCGACGTGTAGAACAGCGCAACGCAGTGCAGGCCCGGCCCTGGTGGGCCGAGCCTGCCTGCTGTGCTGCTGGACCGGGTCGGTCAGGTGACCGGGCGTTCCCAGGTCGCCTGCCAGATCACGAACGTCTGGCTGAAGCCCTTGTCCGCAAGCTCGCTCTCGGTGACCTCGAGCCGGTCGAGAACGGCGGTCAGCTTCTTCTCGGCGGTGGAGAGTGCCTCGCCTTCCGCCCGCCGCTCGGCGAGCGCCTTCAGCTGAGCTGCAAGGACGGCGGTCGCCCGGTCGAGGCGCTTCTCGGCGGCGAACGTCCTCGCCACGCGAGCGGACTCAGCGCCGTAGTAGCCGTCGACCTCGATGTCCCAGCCGCGCCGGGCCATCTGCAGCTGCCAGCGCTTGACGTCCGCACGCGGCGCGCCGGTCGTCTGCATCACGAAGGCATCCTCGGGCGCCTTGGGCGCCGTCAGCACCGTGCCGACCTTGAGCACCGGCACCTTGGGCCGCTCGGGCTGCTGCCGGACCGGCTGCACCTGCTGCACGGCCCGGACCCTGACGGCCTGCTGCCGCGCGGGTGCGGTGACCGTCCGGGTGCGCTGCGCCGGTGCGGGTGCGGACGCCGTGGTGCGGCTGCCGCTGCGCAGACCGAGCATCCGCGAGCACGCCGGCCAGGGGCTCCAGCCGCGCATGGACTGCAGACGGCGGGCCGCCGCGTCCTGCGTGGCCGGTGACGCCTGGTGCGGGTAGCCCGAGAAGCCGATGCCGCGCCACGTGCTGAGGTCGAACTGGTAGGCGCCGTAGTAGCCGTTGCCGGTGTTGATCCGGTAGTTGCCCCCGGACTCGCACTGGCGAAGTCGCGCGAAGTCCGATGCCGTCGCGGCTTCGGCAGGGGTGGCGCCGGCGAAGCCGCCGAGGACGAAAGCGGTGGAGACGGTGGCCGCGATGGTGGGCTTCGAGCGAGACGATCGGCGATGCCGACCGCGGTACTGAGACATGGACATGCAGAACCCTTCCGCACGCCGGCGAGGTGAGCTGTCGGGTTCGGGCCAGGAAGTGGCCCGGTCGGCGCGTCGGACGCGTCGACTTCACCCCAAGGAGCCGATGGTGCCGGCCCCGGATTACGTGGGTTCCCCGCTCCTGCCAGGACTTGGTCAGCCGTGCGTCCGGGGCAGGATTTGGCGTTCCGGGCACGGCACGTCGGGCGACCTTCGCCGCGACGCCGCGCCTACACTACCCGGCCGCGCCGGGGTGAACCCAGCCCGGTACCCGGAGGGTGGAATGACCTGGGTCACAGTTCGGCACCATTTGCCCCACCAGCCCCACGGCACCGGCTGGCCGGAACCCGGCCGCCCTCGCTCGCCCGGCGCCTGACGCGCCCGCGACCCGTGGGGCTACGACTCGAGCGTCTCGGACTCGTCCTGGATGGTGGCGTCGATCTCGCGGAGTCGTCCTTCGTACTGACGGCCGTGGTGCACGCAGAACAGCAGCTCGCCGCCAGCGGGGAGGCGCACCCGGATGAATGCCTGCGCCCCACAGCGATCGCAGCGGTCTGACCTGGTCAGCTGCGTGTCGTCGGTGCCAAGTGTGGTGGCGGGGTGTGTCATGTCTGGCTCGTCAGCTCCTTGGTGGCGGTGCTCTCACCTGATGACAACCACGATCGTGCTGCAGTCGTTCCCGATGACCTCTGCAGCCAACCACGTCAGGGGTCCGGCCCGCGCGACATATCGCAAGGAGACGCCGTACGGCGGATCGCCGTTGCCCCGAACGGCCCTCGTCCGCGCTGCTCCGCGTGCCGACACCCCGCACGGAGCGTCTGACATTGGCGCCGATCTGAGCGATGATGTGTAGTCGCGCACCGGCCGGACTGCCCGGATCGGCGCGCGCGCGAGGCTTCCACTGGCGGCCACCAGGAGCGGAACAGCTCCCGGCGCCCGGACGTTCTCATCTCGGGGACCCCCGGCCGTGGGCAGGGCGACCGCCGTACGACTCGACACTGAAGGTGGCATGACAGCGACGACCGCAATCCCCCAGGAAGCACACCTCGACGAGGTGAAGGAGCTGGTCGCCAAGGGCAAGGAGGCGGGCTTCCTCACTGCTGAGGAGGTCGGCGTCGCCATGGTGGCCGCCGAGATCCCTCCGGAGTCGATGGACGCCGTGCTCTCGGTGCTCAACAACGCCGGCATCGAGATCCTCGAGCCCGAGGACACCGACGACGACGAGGCGATCCGCCGCGAGGAGCGGGAGGCCGACCTCGCGCTCAAGGCGTCGCCGACGAGCGACCCGGTCCGGATGTACCTCAAGGACATCGGCAAGGTGCCGCTGCTGACCGCCGAGGAGGAGGTCGACCTCGCCAAGCGCGTCGAGGCCGGCGTCTTCGCCTCCGAAAAGCTCGCGACGTCGCCGAAGCTGTCGGCGGCCATGCGCCGAGACCTGCAGGCGATCGAGCGCGACGGCCAGCTGGCGAAGAAGAAGCTGGTCGAGGCCAACCTGCGCCTGGTCGTCTCCATCGCCAAGCGCTACGTCGGTCGGGGGATGCTCTTCCTCGACCTCATCCAGGAGGGCAACCTCGGCCTGATCCGCGCGGTCGAGAAGTTCGACTACACCAAGGGCTACAAGTTCTCGACCTACGCGACGTGGTGGATCCGGCAGGCCATCAGCCGCGCGCTCGCCGACCAGGCGCGGACCATCCGCATCCCCGTCCACATGGTCGAGATGATCAACAAGTGCGTGCGCATCCAGCGACAGCTGCTCTCTGAGCTCGGCCGCGAGCCGACCCCCGAGGAGATCGCCAAGGAGATGGAGCTCACGCCCGAGAAGGTGCGCGAGATCCAGAAGTACGGCCAGGAGCCGATCAGTCTGGAGACCACCATCGGCGACGAAGGTGACTCCCAGCTCGGTGACTTCATCGAGGACAGCGACGCGGTCGTCCCGGCCGACGCGGCTGCGTTCATCCTGCTCCAGGAGCAGCTCGACGCAGTGCTCTACACCCTGTCGGAGCGGGAGAAGAAGGTCATCCAGCTCCGGTTCGGTCTCACCGACGGCCGGTCGCGGACGCTCGAGGAGGTCGGCCACGAGTTCGGCGTGACGCGCGAGCGGATCCGGCAGATCGAGTCGAAGACGCTGTCCAAGCTGCGACACCCCTCCCGCTCGCAGAAGCTGCGCGACTACCTCGACTAGCTCCAGTCGACGTCGCCGAGCCCGCGCTCGACCCGGCCGAGCGACGGGGGATCATCCGGCACGCGTTCGCCGTCGCGGCGGCCGTCGCGGTCTACGGGCTGTCGTTCGGCGCGCTCGCTGCCGCAGAGGGTGTGAGTGTCGGTCAGGCGGCCGCGCTGTCCGCACTGGCGTTCACCGGTGCGTCCCAGTTCGCCTTCGTCGGGGTGGTCGGCGCCGGCGGTACGGCGCTCGGTGCGGTGGCGGTAGCCCTGCTGCTCGGCGCCCGCAACCTGCTCTACGCCGTCCGGATGACGCCGCTGATGGGCTGGCGCGGCTGGTCCCGGCTGCTCGGCGCGCACCTCACCATCGACGAGACGACCGCGATGGCGAGCGCACGGACCGGCGAACGGTCGGCGGCCCGTCTCGCGTTCTGGGCCACCGCGTCGCTGCTTTGGCTGCTGTGGAACCTGTCGAACGTCCTCGGTGCGGTCACCTGCCCGCTGCTGGGCGATCCTGAGCGACTGGGTCTGGACGTCGCGTTCCCCGCTGCGTTCATCGCGCTGCTCGCGCCGCAGGTGTCCACGACCCGCGCCCGGGTGACCGCCGTTGCCGCCGTCGTTGTCACGTTGGCGGTCGTGCCGGTCGCACCGATCGGCGTACCGGTGCTCGTCGCCGCGCTCACCGTCGTGCCGGCCGCGCTCTGGCGGACGCCGTGAACCTCTGGCCGGCGATCGGTGCGACAGTGCTCGGCTGTTACGCGTTCAAGCTGGCCGGGACGCTTGTTCCGCTGCGGCTGCTCGACCGGCCGACCGTCGCGCGGATGGCGCTGCTGGTGCCGGTCGCGCTGCTCGCCTCGATCACGGCGGTCCAGACCGTGACCACCGGTCAGCGGCTCGTCGTCGACGCGCGACTGGCCGGTGTCGCGGTCGCAGCGACCGCCGCGCTGCTCCGTGCGCTCTGACGGCTACATCCGCCCGAAGCTGCTCGCGATCTGCTCCTCCGCCTGCGCGTAGCTGCTGCCGGCCTGGCTCATCAGGCTGCTGATGCCGGTGAGCGCGTCGTGCAGACCGCGCGCGTTGCGCTGCCAGTCGTCCCACAGGCTCTGGAAGCGGACCTGCGCCGCGCCGGCCCAGTCCGACCCCAGCGGCGCAACCGCGCTGGACAGCTCACCGAGCACCCCGTCCACCCGGGACGCGCCCGTGTTGACCCGCCCGGACACCGCTGCCAGCTGCTCCGGTGTGACCTTGATACCGCCTGCCATGACCCCTCCTTCGAGCTTCCGCAGCCGGCTGTCCGGCTGCTCTGCGCAGACCGTAGGCCGTTCGCGGAGGGCACTGCCGAACTTGTCCACAGCCGGCGCGGGTCAGACCTTGCGCCAGTCGTCGGACTGGATCGCATGCGCGCCGATCGCGGCCATGACCTCGAGGCCGCCGTCGACGACGAGAGAGGCGCCGGTGATGAACGCCGCCTCCGGCGACGCCAGGAACCGCACCACGCCGGCGACTTCGCGGGCGTCGCCCGGTCGACCGAGCGGGTAGCCGGGCCGGTGCACGGTCCTCGGGTCGACGTCCTCCTGATCGGTCATCGGCGTCGCGATCTCCCCGGGGGCGACGGCGTTGACGGTGATGCTGTGGTGGCCGAGCTCGGCCGCCATCACCTTGGTCAGCAGGCCCAGACCGCCCTTCGCCGCGCAGTAAGCGGCCGAACCCATCAGCGGCACGTGCTCGTGGACCGACGTCACTGTGATGATCCGTCCACCGCGACCCTGCGCGACCATCCGCCGCGCCGCGCGCTGCAGGCACAGGAAGGCGCCGTCGAGGTCGACCGCCAGGTCGCGCCGCCAGTCGTCCCAGGACATGTCCAGGAACGCCGCCGTCGTGCCGGTGCCGGCGTTGTTGACGAAGACGTCGATGCCGCCGAGTGCCTCGGCGAGCTCGTCGATCGTGTCAGCGGCCGCCGGCAGCGAGGTCAGGTCGAGCCGGCCGACCTCGACCCGCCGTCCGGCCGCGCGGATCTCCTCGGCGGTGCCGTCGACGCCGGCCCGGTCGTTGTGCCAGGTGACGCCCACGTCGAAGCCGGCCTCGGCGAGCACCACCGCGGTCGCCTTGCCGATCCCCGAGTCGCCTCCGGTGACGATCGCGATCTGTGCCATGTCGGTTCCCTCTCGAGCAGCGCCGGTGTGGTCCGGCAGGTACCCGCAGGTCACCGAGTCGCACGTCGCTAGAGGTAGCCGCCCGCGCCCTGGGCGTCGGCCGCCGGCTCGACACCCACCACCGCCGTGTCGTGGAACGGCAGCTCGCCGCCGTACTCCTTGGCGATGAGCGGGCCGAAGTGGTCGGCCGCGGTGGCCACCGCCCCACACGCGCTGGCCAGCTCGTCGACGTCGATCGTCTCGCCGAGCAGCTCGCTGGCGAAGACCACCTTGCCGGCGGTGACGAAGGTGCGGGCGAAGCGCAGCTGGCGGTTGATCGTGTTCAGGGCGGCGTACAGCTCCGGGCGTTCGCCGGCGCCGGCGACCGCGACCGCGAAGACCTGGACGACCGGACGCTCCACGTCGAGCAGCCGGACGTAGTAGACCGCCTGCTCGAACTGCACCGGGTAGTCGCCCTCGGCGTCCGGCTTCAGGCAGGGCTGCCCGGTCAGCTTCTCGAGCAGCGTCTCGACGTGCGAACGCACCATTGCTGCGCGGTCCATGCGGCTCCTCATCCGGTGACGCGTCATTGTGTCCGGCTGGCGACCGCGGGCGCCACCACGAGCGCCGGTACGCCGGACGGACGGCGGTCCGGCCGGCCGACTCGGCCGATCAGCCGCCTGCTCAAGCGGACCGGCGCAACCGCCGACGCTAACTGGGAATCCTCGGAAGGAGTCTCCCGGTGCTCCATGCCCGCCCGGTGCCGCACATCACGCGACGCCGTCGACCGCCCGTCGCGGCCGTGCTGGCGTTGGCGCTGGTCGGGACCCTGTCGGCGGCCCCAGCCCGGGCGGACCGGATCGGGACCGCGAGGGAGCAGGCGCAGGCGCTCCGGGCCCGGTTGACCGCGCTGCAGGACGCCGCGGCACACGCGGTCGGCCGCTACGAGGCGACCCAGGCCGAGCTGGAGACCGTCGTCGCGGAGCATCTCGCCGCTCGCACCGCACACGTCGAGGCCGAAGCGGCTACCGGCGACGTGCAGACGACCGCAGAGGACCGCGTCCGGGCCATCTACATCGGCGGTGGCCGCGCCGCGCTCTACGTCTCGGCCATGCAGGCCGGTTCGCCGGCCGAGCTCATGTCGCGGATGGCCAACATCGACGCGGTGGTCCGGACGGACGCCGTGACCGTGGACGCCGCGACGACGCGGCTGGAGAGCGTCGCCGCACAGCAGGCCCGCCTGCACAAGGCCGCCCGTGCGCAGATCGTGCTGGAGCAGCGCGCCGCCGCGGAGATCACCGAGATCAACCGGCTCCTCACCCAGCAGCAGGGCCTCGTCGACTCGGCCGACATCGAGGTCCGCCGGCTGCTCGAGGAGGAGCGCGAGCGCCGGCTCGTCGAGCGGCAGCGGGCGATGGAGAAGGAGAGC
>DASQMY010000229.1:0-19047 GCA_035645255.1 Mycobacteriales bacterium | reverse complement strand
GGTCGGCGGCGACGTCTTCGCGGTCGGCAACCCGCTCGGTCTGCAGGGCAGCCTGTCCGCCGGCGTCGTCTCGCAGAACGGCCGGTCGCTCGACGTCCGGAGCGGCGGGAAGCTGGACGGGCTGATCCAGTTCGACGCGGCGGTCAACCCGGGCAACAGCGGCGGTCCGCTGCTCAACACCGCGGGCCAAGTCGTCGGCATCGTCACCGCGCTCGGCAACCCCACCAGGCAGGCGTACTTCATCGGCATCGGGTTCGCCGTACCGATCGCCACGGCCGGCGGCGTCGCCGGAGGCCCGGAGCAGTGACGCGACGGCGGCGCAGCCGAGCGCCGCCGACCGAAGGAGACGCGGGAGCGCCATGGACACGCACGCCGACCAGCCAGCGTCACCGCAGCACCCACGCCAGAACGCCGACCGGCCCGGCCAGCACCCGCTCGAGCAGACGCTCTACCAGGTCAAGAAGACGATCGTCGGCCAGGACGAGCT
The DNA here is from genome assembly GCA_035645255.1 of Mycobacteriales bacterium. Taxonomy (GTDB): domain Bacteria; phylum Actinomycetota; class Actinomycetes; order BP-191; family BP-191; genus DASQMY01. The sequence continues at coordinate 18,560 of DASQMY010000229.1, read as the reverse complement.
GCTGCAGCGGATGCTCGTCGCGCTGCTCGCCCGCGGCCACCTGCTCGTCGAGGGCGTGCCCGGTCTCGCCAAGACGATGGCGATCAAGTCGCTCGCGCAGGCGATCGGCGGCGAGTTCCAGCGGATCCAGTTCACCCCCGACCTGGTGCCGGCCGACGTCGTCGGCACCCGCATCTACAACCAGCGCGAGGGCGAGTTCCAGGTCTCGCTCGGCCCGGTCTTCGCCAACCTGCTGCTCGCCGACGAGATCAACCGCGCGCCGGCCAAGGTGCAGAGCGCGCTGCTAGAGGTGATGCAGGAGCACCAGGTGACGATCGGCGGGCGCACCTACCCCGTGCCCGAGCCGTTCCTCGTGCTCGCGACGCAGAACCCGATCGAGTCCGAGGGCACCTACCCGCTCCCCGAGGCGCAGCTCGACCGCTTCATGCTCAAGGTCCTGGTCGGCTACCCGTCGGCCACCGAGGAGTTCGTCGTCGTCGAGCGGATGACGACGACGCCCGAGCCGCCGGTCCAGGTCATCGACATCGACAAGCTGCTCGACTACCAGCGCGCCACCGACGCCGTCTGGGTCGACCCGCAGATCATCGAGTACGCCGTGCGCGTCACGGCCGCGACCCGGGAGCCGGGAGCTGTCGGGCACGACGAGCTCGCCCGCTACGTCTCGTTCGGCGCCAGCCCGCGCGCATCCATCAACATCATCCGCGGCGCCAAGGCGCTCGCCTTCCTGCGCGGCCGCGACTACGCGCTGCCGTCCGACGCGCGCGACCTGGCGATGGACGTGCTGCGCCACCGCGTCGTGCTGTCCTACGAGGCGCTGGCCGACGGCGTCTCGGCCGACGACCTGCTCACCCCGCTGATCGGCGCCGTCGCCGTACCGGAGATCCAGCTCGGGGAGCGCGCCGCTGGCGGCCGGTCGTGGAACGCACCGCAGCGCTGACGCCCGAGGGCGTCCTGCGCCGGCTGGAGTGGCGGGTGATCCGCCGCCTCGACGGCCGGCTGCAAGGCGACTACCGGACGATGTTCCGCGGCACCGGGATCGACGTCGCCGACCTGCGCGAGTACCAGCCGGGCGACGACGTCCGGCACGTCGACTGGAACGTCACCGCGCGGATGGACGAGCCCTACGTCCGCGAGTACCACGAGGATCGCGACGTCACCGCCTGGCTGCTGCTCGACTGCTCGCCGTCGATGGACTTCGGGCCGGTCGAGCGCCGCAAGCACGTCGTCCTCACCGAGGTCGCCGCCACCGTCGCGCAGCTGCTGTCCCGCGGCGGCAACCGGGTCGGTGCCGTGCTGTTCGACACCGCCGTGCAGGAGACGATCCCGCCGGGGCACGGCCGCAAGCAGGTGCTGCGGATCCTCGACCGGCTGATCCAGGTGCCGGCTGACCCGGGCGCCTCAGCTGCGACTGCAAAGCGGCCGGCGCGGTCGCCCGCGGCGGCCGGACGCCGCGGGACGACAGACCTCGGGCCGGCGCTGCGCGCCGCGCTCGGCATCGCCCGCCGCCGTTCCCTCGTCGTGGTCGCGTCCGACTTCCTCGTCGAGCCGGGCTGGGAGAGCGCGCTGGCGCAGCTCGCGCGCAGGCACGACGTGGTGGCGATCCAGGTGCAGGACCGCCGGGAGTTCGACCTGCCGTCGGTCGGCATGATCTACGTCGAGGACGCCGAGACCGGCGAGCAGATCTTCGTCGACACCGACGACGCGGCGTTCCAGCAGCGGCTGCGCGCGGCGGCCGACGAGCGGCAGGCGGCGCTGCAGGCCGGCGCGCGGTCGGCGTTCACCGACCTGTTCACTGTCGCCACCGACGAGGACCTGGTGCGCGCGATGTTCCGGATCGCCGAGCTGCGCCGGCGGCGTCGATGACGTTCGACTGGCCGTGGGCGCTGACGTCGCTGCTCGCCGTACCGCTGCTGGTGCTGTTCTACCAGCGCCTGCTCACGCGGCGCGCGGCCCGGCGGTCGCAGCTGGCCGCGATGGGGCTGATCGCGCCCGCCGCGCTGTCGAGGGGGTGGCGGCGGCACGTCCCGGTCGCACTGCTGCTCGCCGCGGTGACGCTGCTGCTCGTCGCGCTGGCCCGCCCCAACGCGACGGTCCCCCGGGCGCGGCGGGAGGGCACCGTGATCCTCGCCTTCGACGTGTCGGCCAGCATGGCGGCGAAGGACCTCGAGCCCACCCGGATGGCGGCCGCGAAGGCCGCGGCGAAGGCGTTCGTCGACCGGCAGCCGGGGGCCGTGCGGATCGGCGTGGTGGCGTTCAGCGGCAGCGGGGTGGTGACGCAGGAGGCGACGACCGAGCGGGCGCCGGTCCGCCAGGCGATCGACCGGCTGGCCCCGGACGGCGCGACGGCGCTGGCCCGCGGCCTGCAGACCGCGCTGAGCGCCATCACCGGCAAGCCGGTGCAGCTCGCCGACCCCAGCGAGTCGATCGAGGCGGAGGGCCAGGACCTCGACTACCACGGGTCGGCGGCGGTGGTCCTGCTGTCCGACGGCGAGAACACCGACGAGGCCGACCCCATCTCGGTCGCCGAGCTCGCGTCGAGTGCCGGTGTCCGGGTCTACCCGATCGGGCTGGGCAGCCCGCAGGGGACGGTGCTGGAGATCGACGGCTTCCAGGTCGCCACCTCGCTGGACGAGCCGATGCTGCGCGCGATCGCCGACACGACCGACGCGCGGTACTTCGCGGCCGCCGACGAGGACGAGCTCGCCGACGTCTACCGGTCGATCGACCTGGACTGGAAGGTCGAGTCCGAGCACGTCGAGATCACCGCGGTGCTCGGCGCGGCGGCCGGTCTGCTCGTGCTGCTCGCCGCGGTGCTGTCGCTGCTGTGGTTCGGGCGGGCGGTGTAGCCGATGGGCTTCGAGTGGCCGCTCGCGCTGCTGTCGCTGCTGGTGGTGCCGGCCCTGGTCGGCGGCTACGTCTGGCAGCTGCGCCGCCGGCGTACCCGCGCTGCGCCGTACTCGAGCGTCGCGCTGATCCGCGCAGCGGCGCCGCGCCGGTCGGCCTGGCGCCGGCACGTCCCGGTCGCGCTGATCGCCTCCGCTCTGCTGCTGCTGGCGCTCGCGTCGGCCCGGCCGCGGCTGCGGACCGACGTGCCGGTCAGCGGTGCGTCGCTGATCCTCGCGCTCGACGTCTCCGGGTCGATGTGCGCGACCGACGTCGACCCCAACCGGCTCACCGCGGCGCAGGCGGCGGTGCGCGAGTTCGTGCGCAGCCAGCAGTCCGGCACCCGGATCGGGCTGGTCGTCTTCTCCGGCTTCGCGCAGCTCGCGGTCGCACCGACCGACGACCACGACGACCTGCTCGAGGCGATCGACGCGCTGACCACCGGCCGCGGCACCTCCATCGGTACGGCGATCCTCAAGTCGGTCGACGCGATCGCGGAGATCAACCCCAACGTCGCGCCGTCGGATCCCGGCGCCGACGCGGAACCTGACGGCTCTCGACCGGCGCCGCCCGCGCGCCCGCGATCCGGTACGGCGTCGCCGCCGCCCGGCGGCTACGCGCCGGAGATCGTCGTGCTGCTCACCGACGGCGCCAACACCCGCGGCGTCGACCCGTCCGACGCCGCGCGGATCGCGGCCGACCGCGGCGTCCGGGTCTACCCGATCGGCTTCGGCACGCTGAACCCCACGTCGATGGTGTGCACCGCGGAGCAGCTCGGCGGGCGCGGGTTCGGCGGCTTCGGCGGCGGGTTCGGCGGCGGCGGCGGTGGCGGCGTCCGGCGCAACTTCCTCATCGCCGACGTGCCCGCGCTGCAGGAGGTCGCCGCGCTCACCGGCGGCACCTACTTCGGCGCCAGCGACGCCGACGAGCTGCAGAGCGTCCTGAAGAACCTGCCGCGCCAGGTGGAGACCCAGCAGCGCTACCTCGAGGTCAGCGTCGCCTTCGTCGCGCTGGCGACGCTGCTGGTGCTGCTCAGCGTCTGGGCCGCCGCCCGCTGGACGGCCTTCCCCGCCTGAACGGAGCCGCTACTGACGGACCGGCAGCCGCACCTCGACCACCGTGTCGCCCGGGCGGGAGCTGATGCCGATGGTCCCGCCGTGGCCCTCCGTCACGATCCGGCGGGCGATGTCCAAGCCCAGCCCGGTGCCCCGCCCGACGCCCTTCGTCGTGTAGAACGCCTCGAACGCCCGCGCCGCGACCTCCGGCGGCATGCCGTGGCCGGAGTCGCCGACGCACACGATGACCGCGTCGCCGTCCAGCCGGGTCGAGACGCGAAGTGTCCCGGCACCGTCCATCGCGTCGACCGCGTTGTCGATCAGGTTGGTCCACACCTGGTTGAGCTCGCCTGCGTCCACCTCGATGCGCGGTACGCCGGCGGCGTAGTCGCGCTCGACCGTGACGCCGCCGCGCAGCTTCGCGCCGAGCATCACCAGGGTGCTCTCGAGGCCCTCCGTGACGTCGACGAGCTGCTTGGACCCGCGGTCCATCTGCGAGTACGTCTTCACGGCCGCGACCAGCTCGGAGACGCGGCGCGTGGACTCCTTGATCTCGGTGAGCAGCGTGCCGACCGACAGGGTCGACGCGACCCATTCGAGCCCCGGCTCGAGCGCCTGGCCGTCGAGCACCTCCGCGGCGCGTTCGCACCACGCCACGTCGACGCCCGCTGCGGCGAGCGGCGGCGCGACGACCCAGTCGCGGCCGACGCCGTGGCGCTGCAGCCACGTCGCCAGCACGTCCTCGTGGTCCGCCACGGCCAGCGAGTCGACGGGACCTGCCGGGCGCTCGATCTGCCGGCGTAGCTGGTCGAGCGCGCTGAACTGCTCGGCCGAGATCTGGCCGCGCGCGAGCCGGCCGAGCGAGGCGAGCAACCCGTCCATCTCCGCTGTGAGCGAGTCGACCGCACGGGTCGCCGCTGCGGCCGGGTTGTTGAGCTCGTGGGCCAGGCCGGCCGACAGGGTTCCGAGCGCGACGAGCGACTCGCGTTGCCGGGCGTTGGACTCGATGCTGCGCGCCGTGCGGAACAAGCCCTCGACGAAGTGTGAGACGAGCGGGAAGGACATCAGCAGCTCGTGGAGCGCCGGCGAGGGCACGCACAGTATCCGTCCAGGAGACGCCGTCCGGGGCGTCGCTAGGTAGACGGAGTCGGCGTCCCACGCGCGGAAGCCGCCGGCCCAGCGGCCGGGTGCGTCCATCCGGCCGACGACGGTGTCCTCGCGGCCGACCCGGCGCAACAGGTCGAGCGCGCCCTCCAGGAGCACCCACCAGTGGTCAGCGGGATCGCCAGCCTGCCAGAGCTGCTCGCCCACGTCGAAGGTAACCTCGTCGCTCGCAGCGATCAGCGTGCGGAGCTGGTCTTCGGTGACGCCGTCGAAGAGCTCCAGCGCCTGCAGCTCGGCGACCTCCATCACACGGTCGCGAGGAAGCGGTGGACCTGGTAGACCGCCATCGCTCCCTCGCCGACGGCGGACGCGACCCGCTTCATCGAGTCGAGCCGCACGTCGCCCGCGGCGAAGACGCCCGGCACGCTCGTCTCGAGCGCGAACGGCGGCCGGCTCGGCAGGGTCCAGCTGCCCGCCGTCAGGTCGTTGCCGGTCACCACGAAGCCGTGCGGGTCACGGGCTACCCGGTCTCCGAGCCAGTCGGTGCGTGGCGCGGCTCCGATGAACACGAACAGCCAGCTCGTCGCCACCTCCTCGGCCCGGCCGGTGCCACGGTCGCGGATCGTGATCGCCTCGAGGTGCCCTTCACCGCGCGCCGCGGTGACCTCGCAGCCGAACCGCACCTCGACGTTCGGCGCCGCCGTGATCCGCTCGATGAGGTACCGCGACATCGAGTCCTTGAGGGAGTCGGCCCGGACGACCATCACGACGCGCTTCGCGTAGCGGGCGAGACTCAGGACGGCCTGACCGGCGGAGTTGGCCGCACCGACGATGTAGACGTCGTCGCCTTGGCACTGGTTGGCCTCGCTCGCACTAGCTCCGTAGTAGGCGCCACGGCCGGTGAGCTCGTCCAGCCCGTCGGCCTCCAGGCGGCGGTAGGCGACGCCGGTCGAGACGATGACCGCGCGCGCCTCAATCTCGCCGGCGCCCTCGAGCTGCACAGCATGCACCGGACCCTTGGTCTGGAAGCCGACCACCGAGCGGGCGAGCACCATCTCGGCGCCGAAGCGGGTGACCTGCGCGACTGCGCGCTGCGTCAGATCCGACCCGGTCAGGCCCTTGGGGAAGCCCAGGTAGTTCTCGATCGCGGCGCTCTGCCCCGCCTGACCGCCGGGCGCCTCCCGCTCGACGATCACGGTGCTCAGACCTTCCGACGCCGCATAGACCGCCGCCGCCAGCCCGGCCGGCCCGCCGCCGACGATGCAGACGTCGTACAACGGCTGCTGGGCGGTGGTGCGCAGGCCGAGTGCACCGGCGAGCTCGAGCGTGCTCGGTGACCGCAGCGTCTCGCCGTCGGGGATCAGGACGATCGGGAAGTCGTGCGCACTGGTGGCCGCGAGCTCCGCCAGCCGGCGGGCCTCCGCGTCGCGCTCGACGTCGTACCAGCGGTAGGGCACGTGGTTGCGGGCGAGGAACGTCTTCAGCTCGTGCGTGCGGTCGGACCACCGATGCCCGACGAGGCGTACGTCGGACGAGTGGTCGGGGTTGGCCTGCAGCCAGTCGCCGAGGAGGTCGTCGACCACCGGGTAGAGCCGCTGGTCCGGTGGGTCCCACGGCTTCACCAGGTAGTAGTCGAGCCCGATCTCGTTGATCGCGCTGATCGCGACGTCGGTGTCGGCGTACGCCGTCAGCAGGACGAGCTTGGCGCCGGGAGCGTCCACCCGCGCCGCGGCGATCAGCTCGATCCCGGTCATCTCGGGCATCCGCTGGTCGGACACGATCATGGCGACCCGCTGGTCGCGCAGGGCGAGCTCGGCGAGCACGCGCAGCACCTCCGCCCCGGACGACGCGCGCACGATGCGGTAGTTCGCGCCGTACCGGGCGCGCAGGTCGCGGGTGATCGCCGCGCACACCATGGGGTCGTCGTCGACGGTGATGATCGCCGGTTTGGTCATCGCGCCGCCTCCGTGCGGTGTCCTGGCCAGCGGCCGCGCGGGACACGGGCGGCCGGGGTGGTGAGTCGACGCTACAGCGGCGCGCGGCTGCGGGCAGCGCATTGGACGACTTCGCGCAGGGTCGTTCGCCGGGCTGACCCCGCGGCGACCTAGCATGACGTGCATGACCGGTCGCCGGGCGCGATGGAGCACGTTGTCCGCTGCTGCCGTGCTTGGGGCCGTTGTGCTGCCCGCCGCGGGCTGCGCGTCCGACGCGCAGCCGCCGAGCGCCGAGCCGGAGACGACGCCGGCGTCAGCTTCGCCCCCTCCGACAGCTGCCGCCTCCGGCACGCCGGCCGCTGCGCTGTGGCTCACCCGCGCGTCGTCGGGGCGGCGACACACGGTGGCGATGGGGGCGGTCATCCGCCTGTCGCTGCCGACCGGCTTCGACTGGGACCCGGTGGCGGCGTCCACAGACGCGGTCCGCATCGTCGGTGGTTCGTCCGCCGCGGCGGCGGACGCCATGTGGGAGATCCGCACGCAGCGGCCCGGGCGGGCGGTCGTCACGGCTCACGGGCGGCCGTTGTGCCGCAAGGGCGAGCACTGCCCCGACCCGATCGACTTCGAGGCTACCCTCGACGTCGTGGAGTGACGAGCGGAGACCCCGGCCGGTCGCGCGACGCGGCGCCGGTCGCGCGACGTGCGCCGCCCCCATCCGGCCGAGGCGAGACGGCCGGGGCGCTTCGTGCTCTGCGGGTACGCCGGCGGGGCGCTATCGCGAGCTGCCTACCGCCTGCGCAGTCGCCGCCTCGGCGGTGACCCCGCTCGCCGCCGTACGACGCGTCCCCGCCAGGTAGGCGGCTCCGACCACGAGGTGCATCACCGCCAGCGACAGCCTGGTCGTGCTGTCGGTGTCCGCGGTGAGCGGGGCGGCCAGCGAGAGGACCGCCAGCGCCGCTCCCGCGATCCGCAGCCGACCTGCCGCGCGCGGCCAGCGGCGCGCCGCCAGCGCGGTGGCGACGAGTCCGATGACCAGCGGGAGCACAGACGCGATGATGACCGCCGCGACGCCGATCTCCATCGGGGCGTCGCCGTCGTTGCGGCCCGCCACGACGAACGACGCGTCCGCCGCCTTGCCGACGGCGAGTACCGCCAGGTTGGCGCCGACAGCCGCGACGACGGGAACTGCTACACGTGTGTTCGCTGAGTTCTGCACGATGGCCTCCGACGATGGTTGATATTCTCAACATTCGACAGACTCGCGCAGTTACTTGAGGTTGTCAAGCATTGAGGTCGGCGACTAGATTCGGTACGTGACTCCGCGAAGCACGGCACTCGGCGAGGCGCGCGACACCGCCGCGCTGCTCATGGCCGTCACCGAGCGCACCCGCCGCAACTTCGAGGACGTCGCGGCCACGTTCGACCTGACGCCGCAGCAGGCCCGCGCGCTGCTGGCGCTGGAGAGCGCCGCGCCGATGCGCGCGCTCGCCGACCACATGCACTGCGACGCCTCCAACATCACGGGCATCGCCGACCGGCTCGAGTCGCGCGGCTTCGTCGCCCGGGCCGCTCGTGACGGTGACCGGCGGGTGAAGATGCTCGCGCTCACGGCCGACGGCAAGAAGCTCCGGAGTGCACTGGAAGCCGCCATCGTCGACGCTTCACCGGTGATGACGGCGCTGGACAGCAAGGAGCGGGCGACCCTGCGCGCCCTGCTCGCGAAGGCCGCGATCACGGAAGGATCCCGCACGTGACCTCGCCGCCGTCGTACACCACCGACCCGCGCGTCGACGACTACATCGACGCCCTCCCCGACTGGCAGCAGGACATCTGCCGGCAGGTGCGCGACCTGGTCCACGCCGCCGACCCCGACGTCGTCGAGACGATCAAGCGGCGCGTCCAGCCCTACTTCGTCCTCGACGGCAACGTCTGCGCGCTGCTCGCGGCCAAGGACCACGTCAACGTCTTCCTGTACGACGGCGCGATCGTCCCCGACCCGCACGGCATCATCACCGCCGGCCACGACAACAAGACCGCACGGACCGTGGCGTTCCGGCAGGGCGAGCCGATCAACCGGAAGGCGCTGCGCGAGATGTTCGAGCAGATCATCGCCAACAACCGGGCTGGCGGCTGGCGCAAGCTCAAGCGCGACGCCTGACCGCAGCGCGTCGGCCGCGCGCCTGACACTCCCGCAGTTGATCTGTGGCGGCGATGATCTTGCGCCACGCTCAGACCAGATCATCCGTAGCACAGATCATCCGCCGGCCGGCCGGCGTCGACCAGCGGCGGCAGGCGCGCAGCTGGCCGGCCGGCGTCGGTGACGGCGTAGCGGTGTGGTTGTTGGGCGGGTGTGAGCGTCACCATCGGGCGCCGGACCGTCACCCGGCCACGACGGTCTCCAGGATCATCGTCTCGGGGGTGCCGGCGAGCGCGGGCGCGCTGTCGGCGTTGCTCCACACCTTCGCGTTGAGGAACCCCAGGAACGCCTGCGCGGCATCGGTCGTGTCGAAGTCGAGGTCGATCACCACGTAGGCCGGATCGTCGACGGGGCGCTGGACGCGCTGCGCCAGCACACCCGCGCCGCGCCGTACCTCGGCGAACCGGTCGAACGCCGCGCTCCATGTGTCGAAGTCGGTGATCGCATGCTGGATGTGGAGCGTCGGCATCGTGGTCTCCTCGTCAGCGTTGGTGTGACCGCCGACGCTAGAACCCACGGGCAGCCATGCCGATCCCAACTTCCTGGGATCTTGCCGTATACGCCCCGCACTCAGTACCCGCGCGCGTACCGTCGGCTCGTGCCTGCGACCGCCGCACATGCTCGCGCCACCGAGCGCGTCGCGACGACGTGCCGGGCGCACAACGACGCGCACGCCCTCCGGCTCGCGGTGCTCGACGAGGTACGACGGGTGGTCCCCTTCGACGCGTACTCGTGGCTGCTGACCGATCCGGAGACCGAGGTCGGCATCGCTCCGCTCGCCGACGTGCCGTGCCTGCCCGAGCTGCCGAAGCTGATCCGGCTGAAGTACCTCACGCCGGTGAACCGCTGGACCGCTCTCGACGGCCCGGTGGCGACGCTGCGCAGCGCGACCGCCGATCACCCGGAGCGGAGCCTGGTCTGGCGGGAGCTGCTCTCGGCGTACGGCGTGCGCGACGTCGCATCGATGGTGTTCCGCGACCGGTTCGGCTGCTGGGGTTTCCTGGAGCTGTGGCGCAGCACCTCCGCGGAGCGCTTCACCGGCGACGAGTGCGACTTCCTGCGAGCGATCGCCGCGCCGGTGACCGAGGCGCTGCGCGGATGTCAGGCGCGGACCTTCGAGCTCGTCGTGGCAGCCGGCGAGCGGCGGGGACCGGTGGTCCTCGTCCTCTCGCCGGAGCTCGAGGTGCGTGCGCAGACGCCGGAGACCGAGCAGTACCTGCGGGTCCTGGTGCCGCCGGGCGAGCACCGCCGGCCGATCCCGTCCGGTGCGTACAACGTCGCCGCGCAGCTGCTGGCGGTCGAGTCAGGCGTCGACGACCACCCGCCGTGGTCGAGGGTGCATCTCACGGCCGGCGTCTGGCTGACGTTGCGTGCCGCGCGCATCGGCGAGTCGGCACCGTCCGACCGCCAGGACATCGCCGTCACGATCGAGCTGTCGTCGCCGGCGGAGCGCACAGCGGTCTTCGTCCGCGCCTTCGGGCTCAGCGCTCGCGAGACCGAGCTGCTGACGCATCTCGTCGCCGGATCGGACACGAAGACCGTTGCCGCGGAGATGTTCCTGTCGGAGCACACGGTCCAGGACCACCTGAAGTCGGTCTTCGCCAAGACCGGCGCCCGCAACCGCCGCACCCTGCTCGCCCGCGCCACCGGCCGCTGAGCGACGTTCCGGGCGACCTGACGCTCAGCCCGCCGACCAGGACGTTGCGGACCGGACGGTCATGACGATCACCGGGCCACGCGGCGGCGACTCGCGGTACTGCGGGTACTTCGCGACGAGCGGCGCGAGTTCCGTCGTCCGGCGCGGCTCGTGCCGCACGACCTCTGCAACGCCGTCCAGGCGCACCCACCACAGCTTCGACCAGTCGTCGTCGTAGTGGTCGACGAGCAGCGCGGCCGCCGGCCGCTCCTCCAGATTGCGCAGGCGCTGCAGCTCCTCGCTGCGCTTGGGCTTGTCGTCGACCGCTGTGACAACCGTGCCGCCGTGCACGGCGAAGGTCACGGCGACGACGTGCGGGGTGCCGTCCGGCCGGACCGTGGCCAGCCGCGCGACCCGCGCGCGCTCGACGTACTGTCGCTCCTGCGAGGTCACAGTCTCTCCCTGCCGTCAGTCGCGACGGTAGTAGCGTTGGACGCCATCGGTCGAACGACGCGGAGGGCTCACGTGGACATCGGCATCGGCATCCCCAACACGACCCCCGGTGCCACCGGGAAGGACCTGCTGGAGTGGGCGCGCCGCGCGGACAGCGCCGGGTTCAGCACCCTGGCGAGCATCGGCGCAGTGTCGTATCCGAGCTACGAGGAGCTGACCGTCTTCGCCGCCGCGGGGGCGGTGACCGAGCGGATCCGCTTCCTCAGCAACGTCCTGATCGCCCCGGTCCGCAGCACCGCCGAGCTCGCCAAGCAGGCCGCCACGGTCGACCAGCTGACCGGCGGCCGGCTGACGCTCGGGCTGGGCGTCGGCTGGCGGGAGGCGGACTTCACGCTGACCGGCCGCGACTTCAAGCAGCGGGGCGCGACCTTCGAGCAGCAGCTGCGCGACCTGCGGCGCGCGTGGTCCGGCGAGGCGATCGACGAGGGCACCCGACCGGCGAGTCCGCCGCCCGTCCAGTCACCGATCCCGGTCATCATCGGCGGCACCACCGACGCCGCGGTACGGCGGGTGGTCGACACGGGCGCGGCCGGCTGGACCGCGGGTGGCATGCCGCCGGATGCGGTCGCCGAGTTCGCGGGCAAGGTGCGTGACGCCTGGCAGACCGCAGGCCGCGACGGGTCGCCGCACATCGTCGCGCTCGCCTACTTCGGCCTCGGTGACGAAGCGAAGTCGACGGCCAACCTGCGCGACTACTACACGCCCATGGGCGACCAGGTCGCCGACATGATCGCCGGGAGTGCGCTCCGGTCGGCCGACGCGATCCGCGGCGCTATCAAGGCGTACGAGGCCGCCGGCGTCGACGAGCTCGTCCTGGACCCGACGCTGGCCGACCCCGCCCAGGTCGACCAGCTCGCGGAGGTCGCGCTGCAGTGAGGCGCGGAACTGCTCGGTGACTTCTTCCACCGGGCGGATACCGGGAGGACGATGGAGCCGGTTCGTTCAGCGAGTCTCTTGGGAGGCAGCGATGAGGGCTGCAGTTGGCGACCATGTGGTGATCTCCTCGAACGAGGTCGACCGGCCGGTACGGAACGGCGAGATCGTCGGGGTGCGGCACGATGACGGGACGCCGCCGTACATCGTGCGTTGGGCAGACACCGGCAGGGTTGGGCTGCTGTTCCCTGGCGTCGACGCCAGGGTCGAGCACCACGCCGGCGAGCCCGCCGAGGTCCAGCAGCCGGACCGGCCCGTCAAGACCTGGCGCATCCAGGTCGACGTGTACGAGTCCGGCGACGAGACGACCGCGCACGCCGTACTGATGCAGGACGCGCCGGCCCAGCTCGACTCCGAAGGCCGCGCTCGCCGGCATCCGCGCGACCCGGCGGTTCCCCTGGTCGGTGATGAGCTCGCAGTGTCTCGCGCGCTGCGGCGGCTGGCCGACCAGCTCGTCGAGTCGGCGTCGTCCGACCTGGCGGCCGTCACCCACACCGAGATTCGCCTGCCCGGCTGACCGGGCGCCCGCCGCCAGCGTCAGCCGAGCGCGCTCGCGGGTCGGGCGGTGATCATCCACGCCGACGCGTCGAACTGCACGCCGTCGGCGGTCTGGTGATCGCGCAGCGACTGGTGCAGCGCGTCCAGCGCGGCGGCCTTCGTGGTGGCGTCGAGGTCCTGTGTCAGCCCGCGGGTCATGCCGAATGTGCTCACGAATGAGAACGCGTCGTCGGCGTCACGCCCGAGTGTCACCGGCTCGGCAACCTCGTCGAAGCGGACGTCGAGGTACCCGGCCCGGCTCAGCACGTCGTGCGCGTGCTCGCGCCGTGCGAACGCGAACGGGCCCGGCGCATCGGCGGGCGGCGTGGGCAGGTCGCGACCCATGGCGAGAGCGTCGCGGACCGCGACGACCCACGCGTTGCGCGACAGCTCGCGCCAGACCAGCAGCGCGATCCGCGCGTCCGGTCGAAGTGCCCGCCCGATGTTGGCGAAGGCCGCGACCGGGTCGGCGAAGAACATCGCACCGAAGCTGCTGATCGCGACGTCGAACGACGCCGGCTCGAACTCGTGCACCTGCGCATCGGCCTGCTCGAACCGGACGTTGGCGAGTCCCTCCGCGGCCGCCCGCTCTCGAGCACGCTCGAGCATCCGTGCGGAGAGGTCGACACCGAGCGCCGTACCCGAGGTCGCGATACGGGCGGCGTCGCGGGTCGACGCTCCGTTGCCGCAGCCGATGTCGAGGACGGCGGAGTGCGGCTCGATCGCGGCTGCCTGCAGCAGCAGCTTGCGGTACGGCGCATTGGTCGCCTCGTACCGCTCGGCGTTCTCGGCCCAGTGAGCGCCCTCGTCGCCGTCCCACGCGGCGGCCATGTCGACGTTCGCGACTGTCACGGTGCCTCCCGGTCCGGTTGCTGCCGCGCTACGGCTCGACGTGCACCGAGCCGTACGCGTGCTGCTGCCTCAGGCCGCCGTAGAACGTGCCGAGGTAGGTCGTCGGCGTCGAGACGGTGAGCGGCACCCGCACTGTGCCGGTGCTGTCGAGGGTGTAGGAGCCGAGGTGACCGTCGCCGTTCGCGGTCCTGGTCTCGATCCGCACGGTCCGTTCGTCGAGCAGCGGCGAGACCGTGACGACGAGCGTGCCGGTGACGGTCTTTCCGGTCGTCTTGCCACGCTCGAACGCCATGCTCATCGACGCCGGCGCCTTGGCCACCTCGCGCCGCACACCGGGCGCCAGAGCGGCGACGCGGTAGCGGTCGCCCGGCCAACCCGCGGTCCAGGTGGTCCAGCCCGCGTAGTAGGGCACATCGGTCAACGTCGCCGCTCCGGTCGAGTCGACGACCGCCGTACCGACGGCCTGTGGCGCGGTGAAGTCGCGCGCGCGGTAGACCGTGACCTTCGTGCCGGCCGGCGGCGCGGCGCCGTTCTCGAGCCGGAGCTGGAGATCGAGCCGGTACGGCGCGTCGACCGTCGCCTGCGCGGGTGCTGTGATCGTCAGGCTCGACGTCTCCAGCCCGAACGCGTCGAGGCGCGGGTCCACGGACAGCACGGCGTCGCTGACCACCACTGCGCGCCGGCGGTCCGCCGCGATCGTGAGGCAGCGCTGGCAGACGAACCGCAGGTCCTCCACCGGGCCCTCGGGGACGGCCGCCCACCGGAAGACCGAGCGCGGCGTCGCCTTGCCCAGGTCGAACACCCCGCCGGCAGCCGTCGAGTGTCCGTTGATCCCGGCGACGGCGACGCGGGTGTCGGTCAGCCAGGCCGCGGCGCGCGGGCTGACCGGACTGTCGAGGTCTGCGATGACCGACAGATCCGCCGTCCGTAGGACGCGCAGCTTCGAGTCGTGCATGTCCGCGATGGCGATCTTGCTGCCGTCGGGCGAGACGGCGAGGTCCCACGCCTTCGCGATCTGGTAGTACCGCGACTTCAGCGCACGCGCCGTACCGCCGGTGACGTCGAGCAGCTGGAGCGACGTCCCGTACGAGCCCTGGTCCATCACGAACGCGCGGCCGGGCAGCGCGGGCGACGCCGTGACCATCGGCGTCGACATGCCGTCGCGAAGTCGCAGCGCGCCGGTCGACGTGTCGAGCACGCCGACGCCGGTGTCGCCCCACGCACCGCCCGCCCAGCGGAAGCACGTGTAGCCGAACACCACGAACCGGCCGGTGACGGCCACACTGCCGGGGCAGACCGTCGACGGGAGCCGGAACCGGCGCTTGACCGTGCGCGTCAGCGGGTCGATCGCGATGATCTGCCGCCGGTAGGGCGCGGCGGCCCAGACGGTCCGGCTCGAGGTGGCGAAGACGCTCCTGATGAAGCCGGTGTCAGCGACCTTGCCTTGCACGGTGAGGTCGGTCCGCGCGATGACCAGTCCGGCCCGTCCACCCGCGATCGCGATGGTGTGGGTGCCCGGCACGCGGACGGCTTGGTAGCCCTCGACGCCGGCGAGCGGAGTGCCCGCCTCAGCCGGTCGTCCGGCAACGGTCAGCGCCAGGGCCGCGGCCAGAACGACCGCCGCTGTCCGTCGTACGCGCATCGCGAACCCCCCAGTGCTCAGACCCCCGCCGTCAGCGTTGTACCACGCCAGAAGGGGCGTCAAGCGAGCCATCACTCCCGCCGAACCGGCCGCCTCAGTCGGCGGTCAGCCGGGCAGGCGCCTGGTCGTGGCGTCGTCGTGCTCGCCCGCGAAGTACTGGTCGAGCACCTGCTGGAACGGCTGGCCGTCCGGCGCCGCGAGCGCGAACAGCGTCATCGACGACTGCAGCTTCTGCGCGTCGACCTGCCCGAACACCGCGACCGGGTCGCTACCCGGGAGCACGGTCAGCGCGTGCGCGCACTCGACGAGCCGGGGACCGAGCACCTCATGCGCGAGGTAGGCCCGCGCCTCGTCGAGGTTGGCGATCGAGTACATCTTCGACAGCCGGCTGTAGCCGAGTCCGGCGATCTGCGGGAAGACGAACCACATCCAGTGGCCCTGCTTGCGGCCGGTCCGCAGCTCGTGGAGCGCCTCGAGGTAGGTGTCGTTGTGGTTCTGCGCCTCGACGAAGCGCTGGAGGTCGTAGCCGTCGCTGAGCAGCCGCCGCGCCTCGGCGTACTTGCTGGTTAGCCGCTGCCGTTCCTCCGCCGGCTGCACGAGAACCAGCCGGACCGGGTCGCCGTTGCTCGCGACGTCGCCGTCCAGCTTGAGCCGGCGCGCCGGCTCGAACGCGCGCAGGCGTGCGTAGTACACCTCATCCGGCTCGCCCTCGCGCTTCGTCATGAGGTGCACGATCAGCACGGTGACGTCCGAGAAGCCTGAGGCCAGCAGGTCCGCTTCGGTGACCGCCGTGTCCTCGACGACGTCGTGCAGCAGCGCGGCCGCCTGCTCGTCCGGACCGCCGCCGTACACCACAACTCGGCGGTGTACGTCGAGGACGTGCGACTGGTAGTACGGCCGGCCGGTCTTGTCCTCGTCGCCCGAGTGCGCCGTCTGCGCGAGCAGCTTCGCTCGCTCGACCACGTCATCGATCGCCAGCAGCCGGTTGATGTCGACGCCGATCGGTAGGGTCACCACGTAATCATGGCCGGTCAACCCACGATCGTTCCTGCGAGTCGCACATGTCGCCCCGGCAAGGTCGTGCGCTTCCCTCAGCGGCTGCTCAGGTAGATGTCGCCGGCGCGGCCGAAGTAGAGCCGTGCTCCGTCCCAGGACAGGGACGGCCTGGTCTCAGGTCCCGGGCCGTTCACTGCCGGACCGAGGTTCACCGGCGCAGACCACGGCGCGAAGACGCTGCTGCGGGTGGAGGACCAGATGTCGAACGCGCCCTGACCGCCTGCTCGGGTCGACGCGAACACGACCTCCAGGCCGTCCTTGCGCACGTTGGGCATGATGTCGTCACTCGGCGAGTTCAGCTCGGCCACCGGCGCACCGGGCCCGAAGCGGCCGTCGGCCAGCCGCCGGCTCACGTAGATGTCCTGCGTGCTGCTGCCCAGCGCGCCGCCGCTGGAGTAGAACAGCAGGGTGCCCGCGTCCGTCTCGACCAGTGAAGGCCCGAACTCGGTGCCGGCCCGGTTGGGACCACCGTCGGTCTGGCAGCCGAGGTTGCGCGGTGCCGCCCACTCGCCGGTGGCCGGGCTCCGGCGCGTCAAGTACATGTCTCCGCCGCCGCACGCGGCAGTGCCGTAGGCGTCGGTGCCGCCACGGGCAGACACGAACAGCAGCCAGTTGCCGCGCAGCGGGGTGGGACAGAAGTCGTTCGCGTCGCTGTTCACCGGCGCGGGCAGCATCTCCGGATCACCGAACTCCCCATCGGCGCCACGCACCGCCACCCAGATGTCCTGGTCACCGCCAGGCCCGCGCGTCGACATGATGTAGAGGCTCTCGCCGTCCGGCGCCTCGATCGGGCACCCCTCCGTGGCCGCGCCGTTCACACCGGCAACGGCAGTGGCCACACTCCAGGCGCCGTACTGCTTGCCGTGCGCCCCCGTGGCCACGGCCACCACCGCCAGCATCCCGACCACCAGCGAGATGGCAGTTCTCCGCATCAATCGGCCCATAATGACCTCCCAGATCAGTGGCTCGAGCCCGCCCCCGCAGGCTCAGACATCGACGGCGCCGATGTCTTCTCACGCGCGTGCAGATCGGTCCCCATGTCTGTGCAACCTCAGTTGGTGGGCATCAGGAAAGGGCGCTCGGCAGGCAACTGCTCGCATGTGCGGCGGGAAGCGTCACAGGCGAGCAGTCCGGTCTCCGTGTCCAAGAGGGCGATGTCGCCGTACGACCAGGCGATCCACGCGTACGCGTTGTTGGGCACTCGCCACAGCTCGCCGCTCCGGGTATCGACGATCGCCGCGGCGTGACGGTCTTCCGTCTCCTCGATCGCAAGAACGTGGTTGCCGCTGGGGCTCAGCCGGAGGTGGGTCTCGAGCTCGGGATAGCGCTGTTCGGCCCGGCCGGGCACCGTCAGCACCACATCGCTCGAGTCGCGCTCTGCCAGGACCTCAATGTCGTCGTGCACATCCGCGAGGTAGCGCGCCTCCGGGGGCTTGACCTCCGAGGTGCTCCCCGTGCGCAGGTCGTGGCTGTACATCTGGGGCCCGGAGGTCCAGACGACACGCTCGGTGGAGACCTGCAGGAAACCGTTGCCCGCGGGAAAGTGGTCGCCACAGATCCCTGAGCAGTCGGCCACGCCGTGGTTCTGTGGGATCCGCGAGATCTCCCTGCCTGCGGCTGTGTCGTAGACGACAAGCTCGCCAGGCGTGGCGTTGAGTGGATCGGATCCCTCGAACCACACTGCAGTGTCACCGTTCGGATCGCCGCCGGGGCCTGCCTTCGAGTCGTGTCCCACGACGCGCGGGGTGCCTCCCCAGGGGTGGAACCACACGTCGCCCGCAGCCGGGTCCAGGTAGACCGCACCCGACCTCACTAGGGCCAGCGCCCCCTTCTGAGGGATCACCCAGTCCGGTTCCGGACCCGGCCGCTCCGGCTGGAGCAGGCTCACCGGAGTCTTCTCGACGATGTCGCCGCGGTGAAGGCCGTTCGCGTCGTACCAGACCGGCGTTGCGCCCACGATGGGCTTCGGCTGCTCGACCGGAGCAGCCCGTCGGTCGTCAGCGAGACCGGTGACCCACAGCACCGTTCCGACAAGCACCGCGGCGGCGGCGATCACCCTGCCTGAGGTGCGCCGCTGGTGAGTGCGATGCAGCCTTTGCAGGGCGGCGTCGACGTCCACCGTGGTTGCGTCGTGCAGACTCGTCGCCGCGTCATGTGCTCGGGTCTCGAGATTCATCGCGCTTCCTCCGCGTCCGGGCCGGGGAGCTGGCCTGGGGCG
>DASQMY010000228.1:0-11116 GCA_035645255.1 Mycobacteriales bacterium | reverse complement strand
ACCACTTCCTGCGGCCCGGCGCGCTCGCGTCGACGGCGGGGCTGCCCGGCTTCGAGCGGTTCACGTTCGACCACGAGTGCAGCGGCGTGGTGGCGGCTCGGCGCGAGGACACCGGCCGGCTGTGGCTGATCGTCGTCGAGGACAACGACGTTCGCGAGGAGGAGCGGGTGCCCGGCATCCCGACCGACCTGGTGTGGGGTCCGGGGATGGACTACATCCGCGCGGCGCCGAGCGGGCCGGACTTCGACCAGGCCTACGAGCGAGCCGGCTGGCCGGTCCGGCGGCGGCGGCGCGCCGGCTGAGCGGCCACCGCTCCCGCACGCGCACCAGCCGGCTGGGGACTGCTCCGCAGTGCCCGGGTAGGTTTGCTGCGAGAGCGAGCGGGAGGTCGGGCTGGTGGCGCGGATCAACGATGTCGGCGGAGTCGAGGGCTTCGGGCCGGTGGCGGTGCAGGACGACGCGGCGCCGTTCCACGCGGACTGGGAGGCGCGGGTCTTCGCGATCAACCGGACGCTGATCGGCCGCGGGGTCTACAACCTCGACGAGTTCCGCGACGCCGTCGAGCGGATGCCACCTGGCGACTACCTGGCGGCTTCGTACTACGAGCGGTGGTTCGCCGGGATCCGGATGCTGCTCGCCGAGAAGGGCGTGGTCGGCGCCGACGAGCTGTCCGATGACTGACCGGTTCGCGCCCGGCGACCGCGTCCGCACCACTGGGGCCGACCCCGCCCACCACACCCGGATACCGCGCTACGCGCGCGGCAAGACCGGCGTCGTCGTCGAGCCGGAGGGCAGCCATGCCCGCGCCGACGACCGGGCGCGGGCAATCCTCGCCCCGCCCGAGCCGGTCTACGCGGTGCGGTTCGCGGCTAGCGAGCTGTGGGGGAGCGGCGACCACTCGGTCGTGCTCGACCTCTGGGAGAGCTACCTGGAGCCGGCTGACGAGCAGGAGGGCGAGCGATGACCGTCGACCATCACGACGACGCGGTGATCTCGAGGCAGGTGCGTCGGCTCGAGACGCTGCTCGAGGAGCGCGGGGTCGTCGAGGGCGCGACTCTCGACGACGCGATTGACAGGTTCCTGGCGTCGGCCAGCCCGGTCAACGGCGCCCGCATCGTGGCGCGCGCGTGGGTCGACGACGCCTTCCAGCAGCGGCTGCTGACCGATGCCAACGAGGCGATCGCCGACGTCGGGCTCACCATGGCGGGCGGCATCCAGGCGCAGCGGCTGCGGGTCGTCGCCAACTCCGACACGGTGCACAACGTCATCGTCTGCACGCTCTGCTCCTGCTACCCGATCGCGCTGCTCGGCCCGTCACCCAGCTGGTACAAGAGCGAGGCCTACCGGTCCCGGGTGGTGCGCGAGCCGCGCGCAGTGCTGGCGGAGTTCGGGCTGGAGCTCGCCGACGACGTCGAGATCGTCGTCTGGGACTCGAGCGCCGAGAGCCGCTACATCGTGCTGCCGCAGCGGCCGCCCGGCACTGGTGACCTGGACGAGGAGCAGCTCGCCGCCCTGGTGACCCGCAACGGGCTGATCGGTACGGCGGTCGTGTGACCGCCGCGACTGAGCTCGCCGAGCTGCAGGGCGCGTCGTTCGCGCGCGCCAACGAGGCGACCCGGAGGTCGTACCCGCCGGAGCGGCGGATGGCAGGCGAGGCGCTCGTGCGGTATCTCGACGCGCGTCTGTACGCCGTGGTCGCCACCACCCGGGCCGACGGCCGCCCGCACGCCGCGCTCTCGGCTTACGTGCTGGTTGGATCGACGCTGTGGCTGCCGGCGGTGGCCGGCTCGGCGCGGGCACGCAACCTGACCCGCCAGCCGGCGCTGTCCCTCGTCGTCAGCGACGGCGAGGGTCCTGACCATGCCGCCGTGATCCTCGAGGCGACGGCCGAGCTGGTCGCGACGGACGACCTGCCCGCCGGCGTCGGCAGCGCCTACGCCGCCAAGCACGGCAGCGCGCCGGGCTGGGCGAGCGAGTGGGTCGCCGCCACACCGACGAAGGTGCTGTCGTACGCGCGGGAGACGCGCGCCGTCTGAAGCCGGTCGCGGCAGCCCACTGCGAGGTCAGTCCCGGGTGGGCAGCAGCCGGTCGAGGAGCGCACGCACCTCGGCGCCGGTGAACCCCAGCGTCGACTCGCCGACGGCCAGCTCGACTTGGCGCCACGACGGTGACGTCGTCGCCTTGCTCGGGGCGAACGTCCACACGCCCGTCTCCGCCGCGAGGTCGAGACCTCGCTCGTAGAGGCCGTCGGCGTCGGTCCGCAGCAGCAGGTGCATCATCGGCGACTGCGGCGGGTCGGGCACCACCTCGACGTCTGGGTGGTGGCGCAGCGCGTCGGCGATCTCCAGCGCCTTGGCGTAGTAGTCGTCCATGCGGCCGAGCTTGGTGTCGAGCCCGCGCTGCGCGGCGAGCACGTAGGGGTACATCGCGTACAGGGTCCCGCCGTGCCGCGCCCGCCACACCCGCGCCTCGGCCATGACGTCGGACGGCCCGGCGAGGCAGCACCCCGCGATGCCGGCGACGCCCTTGTACAGCGAGACGTAGACCGTGTCGAAGAGCGCGACGATCTCGGCGTAGGACCTCGCGTAGTACGGCGCGCACTCCCACAGCCGGGCGCCGTCCATGTGCAGCCGCACGTCGTTGGCCCGCGCCCACGCCGACTGCGCGACCAGGTCGTCCCACTCGGGCAGCCGCCCGCCGATCTCGCGCTGCGGCAGCTCCAGCAGGAGTACGGCGAGCCGCTCGTCGAGCTCCGCGAGGTCGCTCAGCCGGATGATGTCGTGCGGGTCGCCGACCAGCCGGGCGGTCAGCCCGTGCAGCCAGTGGTAGGCGCGGTGCTCGTGCAGCTCGAGGTGGCTCGTCGGGTGGAACGCGACCGTCCGCACGCCCGCACGGTCGCACCAGACCCGCAGCGCGATCTGCTGCGCCATCGTGCCGCTCGGCATGAACACCGCCGCGTCCTTGCCGAGCAGCTCGGCCACCCGGCGCTCGAGGTCGACGATCGGCGAGTGGTCGCCGTAGTAGTCGGGCTCGTCCTCCGGTCCGACCATGTCGGCGAGCGCCGTCAGGACGGCGTGCGGCCGGCGTTCCTCTGGCAACCCGCCGGCGAGGCGTCTGGGCGTGGCCGCCCGTACCGCCGTCCAGTCCCGCCGCGGCGGTGCCGAGTCGTCCGCGGCCGTCACGCCGACCGCTCGTCGGCCGTCGACGCCAGCAGGTCGCGGAGCGGCCGCAGGTGCGGACGCTCCAGCTGCCGGCACGCGCTCTGGTAGGCGAGCTCCTCGACGACGTCTACACGCGAGGCGTTGAGCGCGTTGATGGAGATCGCGCGCAGACCGGACGCGCCGGGCTCGAACGCCAGGGTCATCGCGCCGCCCCGCCGGACGGCCGCGAGCTCGCGGGTGACGTAGCGGTGGAAGAACAGCCGGGCGGACAGGTCGACCTTCGGCCGCACGCCGGTCGGCACGACCGACATCGGCGAGCTCACCAGCACCACGTCGAGCCCCTCGTCCGCCAGCACGTCCGCATTGGTGGGGGAGTGCGCCCCACCGTCGACGTAGGCGACGTCGTCGATGACGACCGGACGGAAGTAGCCAGGGATCGCGCAGGACGCGGCCACCGCCGACGCGACGGTCGTCGCCGGCGCTTCGTCGCGGCCGAAGACCACCCGCTGCCCGTTGTCGCACCGGACGGCGCACACCCACAGCGGATCCTCGGCCCAGAAGCCGCCGTAGCGGCGACGGACGCCTTCGACGATCCAGTCCGTCGACCGGCGACCGGCCGGCATGAAGCTCGATGCGAGCACGCCGGGTCGAGCGCGCCACGGGCGGAACGCCGCGGCGGCGACGGCGCCGAGCCCCGGCAGGAAGCGGCCGCCCTCGGTGATCCCCTCGTCGAGCAGGCCGTCGGTCGTAGCCGGCTGCCGCAGCGACGCCGCAACCAGCGACCCGGCCGAGGTGCCGACTATGCGGTCCGCGGTGCGGGCGTCCCAGTCGGCGGTGTCGAGCAGTGCGCGCAGCACGCCGCGGTGGAACGCCTCACCGGGGATCCCACCGCCACCGAGCACCAGCCCTACCCGCGCCATGCCCCATCCTCTACCCCAGCACCTGTCGTGATCACGCACCCGAGCCTCGCGGCGCCATGTGGCCCCGCTCAGCCGGGCTCGAGGAACCCGCGCTCGACCAGGTGCCGTACGGCGGGCAGTGCGCCGTTCGTGAGCGCCTCGAGGTCGATGTCGAAGGCGATCGCGAGGAGTTCGAGCTGGTCGCGCAGGCGCACGTCGCCGTTCGCTCCGCCGACCAGCGCCGCCCCGATCGGGTCGATGTCGCCGGACCAGCCGAGGCCGGAGTCCAGCACAAGTCGCTGCATGCCCACCGCCCAGCCATCGGGACCAGGGCTGGCGACCTGGTGCAGCCGTACATCGGCGGCTGCGCGCAGCCGTGCGTCCAGCAGGTCGGCGTCGCGGAGCCAGTCGACGCGGGCAAACCGCGCGGTCACGTGCGGCCCCAGCGGCGGCGCGACCGGCTGCCGCAGCTCCTCCACGACGACGTCGGGCTGGTCACGGCCGCTCCGCCTCATCGAGACGACGCCGAAGCCCACGGCGTCCACGTCGTTGGCCACGAACCAGTCGAGCCACTCGGCGTACCGCTGCCGGTACGCCGCACCACTCGCCTCGCCGCTGTCGTGCAGCCACATCTCGACGTACTCCGCCGGGTCCTGCACCTCGCGCTGGACGACCCACGTGTCGCAGCGGTTGCCGGCCAGCCAGCGGTGGACACGCTCGTCCCACGGCTCACCACGCACGTGCACCCAGTTGGCGAGCAGCTGGCACCAGCCGCCGTCGTTCAGCGCCGCGGGCGCCTCGCGGACGAGCCGCTCCGAGACGGCGTCACCGGCCAGGCCGCTGTCCCGGTAGGCGTAACCGCGGCTCGCCGGTCCGACCACGAACGGCGGGTTGCTGACGACCAGGTCGAACATCCGGTCGCGCACCGGCTGGAGCAGGTCGCCCACCAAGAGGTCCCAGTCGAGTCCGTTGAGCGCTGCGGTCAGCGCGGCCAGCCGGACCGCGCGGGGGTTGCGGTCCGTGGCCGTGACAGCGGCCGCGTGCGCGGACAGGTGCAGCGCCTGCACGCCGCAGCCCGTACCGAGGTCGAGGGCGCTCTCGACGTCGTGGCGCACGGTCCACTGGGCGAGCGTCACGGACGCGCCGCCGATGCCGAGCACGTGGTCGCGGCGCAGCGCTCCAGGGCGGACGTCCGTGCCGAGGTCGGACACCACCCACCACGAGCTCCGGTCGTCGCCGTACGGCCGGATCTCCAGCGCTGCTCGCAGCCCGTCGCCGTCGCTCTCGAGCAGACCTGCGGCGAGCGCGGCGCTCGGCCCGAGTGGCCGCACCGCCGCGGCCACCGCCTCGGCCGGCTCGGTCGTTCCCAGCAGGAACACGCGGACCAGAGTCTCGAGCGCACTGCCGCCGGTCGTCGCGCGCAGCCCGGGAACGACCTGCTCGCGACCGAGCGCCCCGTGCGCGACCGGCCCCAGCAGCTCGTGCACCGCATCGACGGTGAAGCTCGCCTGCTGCAGCGCTTCGCGCAGCCGCGCGACCTCGCTCGCATCCATGCCGCGAGAGCCTAGAGCGCGCCCGGCCAGGCGACGCTCCGCCCCGTCGTGATGTTGTTTTGTGCCTGGTCGTGCCCGGACAGCCGGGCACGACCAGGCACAAACGCCAGATTGACGCCAGCGCTCGACCGCTCGCCGTGGAAGGGTTGTGGTCATGGCCAAGACGAAGAATCCGCAGCTGCACCTGTCGCTGGACGACGACGCCGACGCGCTGCTCTCACGCGATCCGCTGGCGCTGCTGATCGGCATGGTGCTCGACCAGCAGATCCCGCTGGAGTGGGCGTTCGCGGCGCCGCACAAGCTGCGCGAACGGCTCGGTCGAGAACTGGACGCAGGGCACATCGCCGACCACGATCCCGGGGCGCTGTCCGCGGTCTTCACCGGACCGCCTGCTCTGCATCGGTTCCCCGGCTCGATGGCCAAGCGCGTGCAGCAGCTGTGCCGGCACGTGGTCGACGACTACGACGGTGACGCGGCACGAATCTGGTCCGGCGTCGCCGATGGCGCCGAGCTGCTCAAGCGGCTCAAGGCGCTGCCGGGCTTCGGCGACCAGAAGGCGAGGATCTTCCTCGCGCTGCTGGGCAAGCAGTACGGCGTCACGCCGACGGGCTGGCAGGACGCCGCGGGAGACTACGGCCGTCCAGGCACCTACCTGTCCGTCGCCGACATCACCGACGCCGACAGCCTCGGCAAGGTGCGGGCGCACAAGCAGGAGATGAAGCGCAACGCCCGAGCCGCTGCCGGCCTGCCCGAGCCGGCGCCGAGCCAGCGCAAGCCCCGGACCGGACCGCCGCGGAGCGTGCGCGGCTGATGGTCGACGTCGACGTCGTACGCGACATCGAGGCGGTGACGATGCGCACGTGGCCGCCGCTGCACCTCGAGGAGCACGACGGCTGGGTCCTGCGCGCGGCCGGTGGAGTGACCGGCCGCGCCAACTCCGTCTGGCCGCGTGCGGCGGGGGTTCTCGACATCGACAGCAAGCTCGCCGCAGTCGAGCGGTTCTACGCCAAGCACGGTCTCCCGAGCATGCTGCAGCTCAGTCCCGCCTCGCGGCCGGCGGACCTGGCCGACCTTCTGCAAGCTCGCGGGTACGCCGTCCGCGCGGCCCCGCGGGCCGTGCAGACAGCGCCGGTCCAGCAGGTGGCCGAGGTGGGTGACGCCGCGGCCGTGCGCATCGCGCCCGAGCTCGACGAGACGTGGTTCACGATCCTCGGCGAGGTCAACACGACGTTCGGCCGCAACGCCGCGACGGCGCGCGCGCTGCTCGCCGGCGTCAACGTGCCGTCGGCGTACGCCGTGCTGACGCTCGACGGGGAGCCGGCGGCGGCCGGTCGCGGTGTCGTCGACAGCGGGTGGCTCGGCATCTTCAACATGGCGACGCTGCCGGCGTTCCGGCGCCGGGGCGCGGCCAGCGCGATCCTCGCGGCTCTCGCGAAGTGGGCGAGCAGCCTCGGCGCGACGAACTCGTACCTGCAGCTGGAGGCCGACAACGCCGCGGCGCCGGCGCTGTACGAGAAGGCCGGGTTCACGCCCGCATACGAGTACTCGTACTGGTCACTTTCCTAGGCATTTGGCGCAATCCGGGCGTCGTTGCAGGTGGGCGGCAAGCCGTTCGCAAGAAAACAGTCAGCCGCGTCTGGTGAAGTGGAATCGGACGCACCGACGGATTGGTTGCGGCTGACAGGTCATACAGGTCATCGCTGCATCGCTGGTGGCTTCGGACAAGGGCGGGAGAGAACGATGCTGGTACGGATTGCGGACTGGTGCTACACACGGCGCAGGCTCGTGGTGGTGCTGTGGATCGCCGCGCTGATTGCGACGTTGGGCTTGTCGTCGGCGTTCGGGGGCTCGTTCCGGGCCGACTACATGGCGCCGGGCTCGGAATCGAAGGCCGTTGTCGACCTGCTGAAGGAGAAGTTCCCACAGAGGTCGGGTGACACGCTTCGGGTCGTCTTCAAGGCCGACGGTCCAGTGACCGCGGAGGCCACGAAGGCTCGCATCGAGACGATCCTCGGCGACATCTCGAAGCGTGAGCACGTCGCGGGCGTCACCAGCCCGTTCAGCGCTGAAGGAGCCGCGCAGGTCTCGCGGCAGGATCCGAGCGTCGCCTACGCCGAGGTCAACCTCGACAAGATCGACACCGAGTTCACCCCCGAGACGGCCAAGGAGCTCGTCCTCCCGATCCTCGACACGGCTGGCCAAGGGCTGCAGGTCGAGGCAGGCGGCGCAGTCGCCGCAATGGCGCAGGCTCCCGAGATCGGCTCCGAAGGCATCGGCTTCATCGCGGCGGCAATCATCCTGCTCGTCACTTTCGGCTCCGTTGTGGCGATGGGGCTGCCGTTGATGACCGCGCTGTTCGGCATCGGTATCGCGGTCGCGCTCGGCACCCTGCTGCGGCACGTGGTGCCCGTGCCGGACTGGGCGCCCAACGTCGCGCAGATGATCGGTATCGGTGTCGGCATCGACTACGCGCTCTTCATCGTCACTCGCTACCGCGGCAGCCTCGCCGACGGCGCCGACCCCCGCCGGGCGACGCTGACCGCGATCGCCACCGCAGGGCGCGCCGTTGTCTTCGCCGGCATCACTGTCGTCATCTCGATGCTCGGCATGCTGTTGATGAACCAGCCGTTCACCGCCGGTGTCGCGCTGTCCGCGGTGATCGCCGTACTGGTCATCATGCTGGCGTCCGTGACGCTGCTGCCGGCAGTGCTCGGCTTCACCGGCCGAAACATCGAGCGGCTGCACGTGCCGTTCGTCGCGAAGACCCAGAAGGCGTTCGACAAGACGCTGTTCTACAAGTGGAGCCGCTTCATCCAGCACCGGCCGTGGTCTGCTGCAGTCGCGGGTCTCGCCGCACTGCTCGCGCTGTCCGCGCCGTTCCTCGGCATCCGGTTCGGCTTCCCGGACTCCGGCAACGACGACAAGAGCGTCACGTCGCGCAAGGCCTACGACCTGCTCGCCGCCGGCTTCGGTCCGGGCTTCAACGGGCCGATGGTGTTGGCGGTCCAAGGCGGCACCGGCGAGGCGCTGCTGGCGCCGGCCAACGTCTTGGCGGAGAAGCTCAAGACGGTTCCGGGCGTCGCATTCGTCAGCCCGGCTCAGCCAGCCCCGGGCGGCGACACAGCGGTCATCACTCTGGTGCCGGTGACTTCACCGCAGGACAAGGCGACCGAAGACCTCGTCGACAGCCTGCGCGACGATGCGATTCCCGCCGCCATCGCCGGTACGCCGCTCGAGGTCAACGTCGGTGGCATCGTGCCGGGCGGGATCGACTCGACTCGCTCGATCTCCAGCCGGCTACCGATCTTCATCGGTGCTGTCGTGCTGCTGTCGTTCCTGCTGCTGATGATGGTGTTCAGGTCGGTGCTCGTGCCGCTCAAGGCGGCGGTCATGAACCTGCTGTCGATCACCGCGGCGCTTGGCGTCATGGCGCTCGCGGTCAACGGCGGCCCGCTCGGTGACCTGATCGGGATCCCCGACCCGACACCGGTGCCGAGCTTCATCCCGATGATGATGTTCGCCATCCTGTTCGGGCTCTCGATGGACTACGAGGTCTTCCTGCTGTCGCGCATTCGCGAGGAGTACGACAAGTCGCACGACAACAGCAGCGCCGTAGCGGACGGCCTGGCGAAGACCGCGCGGGTCATCACGGCGGCAGCGGCGATCATGATCACCGTGTTCCTCGCCTTCGTGCCGATCCCGATGGTCTTCATGAAGATGATCGGCATCGGTCTGGCGGCGGCGATCCTCGTCGACGCGACGATCGTCCGCATGGTGCTCGTGCCGGCGACCATGGAGCTGCTGGGCGACCGCAACTGGTGGCTGCCTGCCTGGCTCGACCGGCTGCTCCCGAAGATCAGCGTCGAGGGGCACGAGCTGACAGACGCCGAGATCGACCTCACTGACAAGGTCGTCAAGCCGCGCAAGGCGTCGGACCAGCTCGCCGGCACCGAGGGCTGACGTCGCAGATCGAGACCGGCGCGGCGAGCTCCTGCGGGAGCTCGCCGCGTCGATCGACGCAAAGCGGCGGCCGGCAGCCGGCATCCGTGCCGACCGTTCCGAGGACCCCCGCCGCGTGCTGCGGGTGGCCGTCGACGGCGTCGACGGGGCGGGCAAGACGATGTTCGCCGACGAGCTCGCGGCTGCTCTCGCCGAGCGGGACGTCGAGGTCGTCCGGGCGTCTGTGGACGGCTTCCACCACGCCCGCGACGTCCGCCACCTCCGGGGCCGGACGTCGCCGGAGGGCTTCTTCCAAGACTCCTACGACTACGCGCGGCTGAAGTCGGAGCTGCTGGACCCGCTGGGCCCAGACGGCGACCGCCGCATCCGCCTCGCGGTCTACGACGTCAGCCGGGAGCAGCCCGTCCACCACGCGGAGCTTGCTGTCGCCCCGGGCGCCGTACTCGTGCTGGACGGGATCTTCCTGCACCGCCCCGAGCTGCGCGGCTACTGGGACCTCAGTGTGTTCCTCGACGTCGACTTCGCCGTCTCGGTGGCGCGGATGGCCGTGCGCGACGGCGCACCCGCAGACCCGGACCACCCGGCGAATGCCCGCTACGTGGACGGCCAGCGGCTCTACCTGGCCGAGTGCGCACCGCGCGAGGCAGCCGACGTCGTCGTCGACAACAACGACCTCGACCACCCGGTGGTGCGACGCCGTGCCGCGGCGCAGCGGCGCAACGGCTGATGACCGACCCCGCTGGCGGCCGGAGTGGCGGTCGGCGGCCGGGCAGCGGGATCGGTCATCAGGACCGTGCAGTCGGTGCGGCGTGTGGGTGCTGAGGGCGCCGCCCTGGGTCCGCGAGCTAGCCGACCCGGCCGACCGAGTAGCGCGAGGTGTAGATGTACTGCTTCTTGACGGTGTCGGCCGAGCGCGACGCGGCGTAGACGTAGCTGCCGCCTGCATAGATGCCCACGTGATCGATCGACCCGCTGGAGTTGCGGAAGAAGATCAGGTCACCGATCCGCTTGTAGGCCTTGTCGATGTGGCGCACGACGCCGTACTGCTGACCGGAGTTGTGGGGGAGCTGGCGACCGAGTCGGCTGAACACGTAGAGCGTGAAGCCGGAGCAGTCGAAGCGGTAGGGGCCGGCGGAGCCCCAGTTGTAGTCCTTGCCCATGTGCCGGAGGGCCTCGTCCACCGCCGCCTGGCCGAGCGACGACGACGTGGTCACGTAGACCTTGAAGTTGGCGCTGCGGCCGCGGGCGTAGCGGCTGTCGGCGCGGTGGACGAGGGCGACGGTCCGGCTGGCGGTGGGCGCGTAGCGGAACGTCGCGTAGCCGGTGGAGGAGGTGGCGACGGTGCCGCGCTCGTACCAGGTGCCGCCGATGTAGGCGAACAGGACGACGGGGCGGCCGGCGAGCGGGGTGCCGTTGGCGGTGAGCCGGGTGGTGATGGTGGCGGCGGTGCCCTTGGCGACGGTCTTGTCGGTCGGTGTGGTGAGGCTGGTGGCGGTGACGGCGCTCGCCGGGGCGGCGAAGAGCGTCGCGGTGAGGAGGGTGG
>DASQMY010000227.1:0-4579 GCA_035645255.1 Mycobacteriales bacterium | reverse complement strand
AGCCGCACAGCTCGGCGCTCCACGGCGTGGCCTCGAGGTCGTAGCGACCTGACACGTGGAGGTACTCGAGCGGAGTTCCGGTGGCATCCGCGACGTAGACGACCCGGCCGATCGCCGTGTGGACCGACCCGGCGCCCGGGATGATGAAGTTGCCGTCGTTGCCGTTGACCGTGACGAGCGTCGTCCCGTCCGGCAGGGCACCGGTCGGTGACGACCCGCGTCTCGTCGCGCACCACCCTCCGATGCACGGGAGCGTCGGCGTACGCAGTGCCGGACGTGACCGCGACGAGCGCTGCGGCGGCGAGCAGGATCCGCTTCATGTCGACTCCTGGGAGTTGTACAGAGCCATTCCTGCCAATGCCTCTGTCGGTGGATGACAGGCGCAGACACTAGGATGCCTCTGTACGGCGGGCAAGAGCCGGTCGGTCGCGAATCGACAACGGCCCTGGCAGCCGCCGCCGAGCCGACAGCGCGCCGGCCCGGCCGGCGGGACACCAGCACGAGCGAAGGGCGCCACTTCCCAGACGGGCGCCCTTGGTGACCGGGTCGTGGTGTCCCGAGGCGGATCACCCGATGGCATATGTAATCGACGTGTGCGCCCACATCCCTGCCGCGCGGCCGTACCGCGCGCGCGATGGCAGGATGGGGCGTGTGCTGACCATCCCCCGCCCCTTCGCCGGAGTGCAGCGGGAGGTCGTAGTCCTCGCGGCGGTCGCGTTCGCGGTCGCGGCGGGGTTCGGCATCATGGCCCCGGCGATACCGGAGTTCGCGCAGGACTTCGGCGTCGGCGAGACCGCGGCCACCGGCGTCGTCAGCATCTTCGCGCTGATGCGGCTGCTGTCCGCGCTACGTGCCGGCCGGCTCGTCGAGAAGCTCGGCGAGCGGGTCGTCCTCGCGGCCGGCATCGGCATCGTCGCCGTGTCATCTGCGCTGGCCGGCGCGTCGCAGACGTACGGGCAGCTGCTGGTGCTACGGGGCATCGGCGGTGTCGGGTCGGTGATGTTCACGGTCAGCGCGATGAGCCTGCTGATCCGCTCGGTCTCCAGCGAGGCGCGCGGCCGGGCGACCGGCATGTTCAGCGGGGGGTTCCTGCTCGGCGGCATGGCCGGGCCGAGCCTGTCCGGGCCGGTCATCGACATCTCGCTCCGCGCGCCGTTCTTCATCTACGCCGCGACGCTCGCCGTCGCCGGCAGCATCGGCCTGCTGGCGCTCCCGCGGCGCGAGCTCGCCGTACGGGACGACGCGCCGGGCGCCGGGACGAGTGTGCGCGAGGCGCTCCGGCAGCCCGCGTACCGGGCGGCGCTGGCGACCTACGCCGCCGAGGCGCTCGCTGCGTTCGGCGTGCGCTTCTCGCTCGTGCCGCTGCTCGCGAAGAACGAGCTGGGTCTCAGTTCGACTGCGGTAGGCGTGGGACTCACGGTCGGTGCGGTCGTCAACGCCGTGATGCTCGCGCCGGTCAGCCGGTACGCCGACCGGCGCGGGCGCCGGCCGCTGCTGCTGGCGGGCTGCGCGTTCGCCGCAGTCGGCATGCTGACCCTGGTCGTCGTGCCGAGCCTCGGCGGTTACGTGGGCGGCCTGGCCGTCTTCGGCGTCGGCTCGGCGATGCTGAGCGTCGCGCCGGCGGCGGTGCTCGGCGACGTCGTCCGCGGCCGCAGCGGGCAGGCGGTCGCGGCGTACGGCATGGCCGGCGACCTCGCCGCGTTCGTCGGGCCGCTGGTGGCCGCCGCACTCGCCGAGCGGTTCGGGTACGGCGCGGGCTTCGGCTTCGTCGCGGCGACGCTCGTCGCGGCGATGCTCGTAGCACTGCGATCGCCCGAGACACGCCGCGTCGAATCCCCGGTGCCACAGCCGGAACGCGCGTAGGTTGTGCCGTTGAGGCCGGGCATCGCGGCCGCCCGACGTCGAGGAGTACGACCCATGCGCAACGTGCTGCTGTTCCTCCACATCGCGACCGCGATCATCATCATCGGGTCGCTGACGTTCATGGACATGGTAGTTCCGGGCATGGTCCGCGGCGGCGCCGACAACCTGCCGGTCCTGCGCAAGCTGCTGAAGCTCGGCGGCGTGTTCGGGCCAGCTGCAGCCGTCGTGTTCCTGCTCGGACTCGCCCTCGTCCTGCGGCAGAAGAACGACTACGCCGACTTCGACGACACCTGGGTCAGCCTCTCGATGCTGCTGTTCATCGTCATCTCGGTCATCGGCTCGGTGTTCGGCGCGCGGACGCTGCGCTCGGGAATCGCCAAGCTGGAGAGCGGTCAGGCCGCCGACGCGGAGGCCGGGCGGCTCAGCATGGTCGGCGGGGTCAACATCCTGCTCATGCTGGTGATCGTGTGGCTGATGGTCGACAAGCCGGGCATCAGCTCGTAGCGGCTCAGCCGAGCGCGCGCGTCAGGTCTGCCAGCAGGTCGTCCGGGTCCTCGATCCCGACGGACAGCCGTACCAGGTCCTCCGGCACCTCGAGCGGTGACCCGGCGGCCGACGCGTGCGTCATCGCGCCGGGGTGCTCGATCAGCGACTCGACGCCGCCGAGCGACTCGCCGAGGGTGAAGACGCGCGTCCGCTCGCAGACGTCGAGTGCCGCCTGCCGGCCGGCCTTCATCGTGAAACTGACCATGCCGCCGAAGTCGCGCATCTGCTTGGCCGCGATGTCGTGGCCGGGGTGGTCCGCGAGCCCGGGGTAGAGCACGCGGCCCACTGCGTCGTGCGACTGGAGCAGGCCGACGACCCGCTGCGCGTTGGTGCAGTGCTGCCGCATCCGGACGCCGAGCGTCTTGACGCCGCGCAGCACCAGCCAGGCGTCGAACGGCCCGGCGACGGCGCCCATCGCGTTCTGGTGGTAGGCGAGCCGCTCGCCGAGCTCGGCGTCGCGGACGACGAGCGCGCCGCCCACTACGTCGCTGTGGCCGCCCATGTACTTCGTCGTCGAGTGCACCACGATGTCGGCGCCCAGCGTCAGCGGCTGCTGCAGGTACGACGACGCGAAGGTGTTGTCCACGACGAGCAGCGCGCCGCCCTCGTGCGCCAGCGACGCGAGCGCGGCGATGTCGGCTATGCCGAGCAGCGGGTTGGTGGGCGTCTCGCACCAGACGAGCTTGGTCTCCGGCCGCATGATCGCCCGGCAGGCGTCCGGCGACGACAGGTCCACCGGGTCGAAGCTCACGCCCCACTCGGCCACCACGCGCGCGAACAGCCGGTAGGTCCCGCCGTACGCGTCGTTCGGGATGACGACATGGTCGCCGGGCCGGAGCAGCGTCCGCAGGACGCAGTCCTCGGCGGCGAGACCGGACGCGAAGGCGAGCCCGCGGGTCCCCGCCTCGAGCGCGGCCAGGCAGGTCTCCAGCGCGGTCCGCGTCGGGTTGCCGGACCGCGAGTACTCGTAGCCCTTGTGCCGGCCGACGCCGTCCTGCGCGTAGGTCGAGGTCTGGTAGATCGGCGTGATCACCGCACCGGTCGACGGGTCGGGGTCCTGGCCGGCGTGGATCGCCAGCGTCTCGAAGGCGTAGTCGGCCGCGTCCCACTCAGTCGTCATGCGCGTTGTCCTCCTCCATGGCGCGCTGCGCCAGTGCCTGCCGCTCGATCCACCGCTGGCGGAGCCAGGCGTCGACCTGGGTGCCGCGCGGCGCCGGGCCGTCCTGCGCGCCCACCCAGTCGAGGAACACCGCTATCGCGTCCTCGAGGTTGCACGGCCCGGCGGCCGCCTGCCACTTGTTGTCGTTGACCCAGCAGCGCAGCCAGTCGTGGTCGGTCGCGTCGTGGTGGACCGGCGCGAACTCGCGGCCGGCCCAGCGCGTGCCGCCGAGGTCGACCTGCAGCTGCCAGCCCGGGTTGTCGAGGCTCTCGATCCGCACGACGTGGTGCTGCTCCCACTCGTCGTCGCACTGCGAGAGGTACCACGCCTGAAGGCGGTCCAGTGCCGACGACATCTCAGTGCGACGCCAGGTAGCCCAGCAGGTCGGCGCGGGTCAGTAGACCGACCGGCTTGCCGTCGTCGAGGACGAGCGCCGCGCTGGCCGTCTCGAGCGCGCCGATCACCACGGACAGCGGCTCGCCCGCGCCGACCATCGGCAGCGCCTTGGACATGTGCCGCTCCACCGGCTCGTCGACCGCCGCGCGGTCGGCGTACACCGCGTCGAGCAGGTCGCGCTCGATGACGGCGCCGACGACCTCGGCGGCCATCACCGGCGGCTCCTCCTTGACGACCGGCATCTGCGAGACGCCGTACTCGCGGAGGATCGAGATCGCCGAGCCGACGGTCTCGTGCGGGTGCACGTGCACCATCTCGGGCAGCTCCTCGCCCTTGCGGTGCAGCACGTCGCCGACGCTCGGCTGCGTGCTGTCGACGAGGAAGCCGTAGTCGGCCATCCAGTCGTCGTTGAAGATCTTCGACAGGTAGCCGCGGCCACCGTCCGGCAGGAGCACGACGACGAGCCCGTCGCCGTTCAGCTCGCGCGCGACGCGCAGGGCAGTGACCACCGCCATGCCGCAGGAGCCCCCCACGAGCAGCCCCTCCTCGCGGGCCAGCCGGCGGGTCATGGCGAACGAGTCGCGGTCCGAGACGGCGAGGATCCCGTCGGGGATC
>DASQMY010000226.1:0-6395 GCA_035645255.1 Mycobacteriales bacterium | reverse complement strand
GACCGCCCGGCCGGCACCGTCGCGCACCAGCAGTGTGTCGATCCGCTCGTCGTCGGGCGGAGTGCCGTCCGGGCGCGGCCGACCGGCGGCCGCCCGCTCGCGCAGCTCGCCGACGAGCCACCCGGGCTCCCCGGGGCGGTTGGCCGCGTCCGCCGCTTCGACGACGGCGTACCACTCGTCGAACGCACGCTCATCGCTGGGGTCCACTTCTCGAATCTCCACGGCGTCATGATGGCGCGCCGCGCAACGCGGTTTCTGCTGCGGCTGCCCGCTCATTCAGTCGCGCCGAGTGAAGACGGACTCCCAGTTGGTCACCCAGTCGGATGTCCCTGGTGCGGCAAAATCCTGTCGATAGACCGGCAGGGGGATCGGACCAGTCCCAGACGAAGCGGACCGGACCGGTCGGCCACCGACAACGTCGTCGCACTCGAAGGTGCCACCGGTCGCGCGGGCGACACCGACGACGGGCGGGTCGATGACACCACCCGGTGCCCGGGAGGAGAGCCAGTAGATGCTCCAGGTGTCCGCCTCGGGGTCGTACAGGCGGAGGGTGAGCGCCTCGAACGCGGGGACGGGCTGTCCGTCGGCGGGCCGTGAGGACGTCGAGCTGTCCGCCGCCCTCGAGGACGAGTGACGTCACGTGCTCGGCCTCGAACTCCACCCACTCGGTGCAGTCCGGGTCGGTGTTGTCGCGGATCTTGCGGTGCTGTCCGGTCCACTTCCCGCAGAGGACGTCGAAGGCCCGACGACCGGCGGAGGGGTTCGTGGTGGCGCTGTCTGTGGTCATGTGCGGAGACTAGAAGGCATCGGCTGACATCTTGTGTCAGCGGAGCAGCGGATACTTCCGGGATGCGCACGAGCCGGCTCGTCTCGACCCTCCTGCTCCTGCAGTCACGGGGCCGGATGACGGCGGACGCTCTGGCAGCCGAGCTCGACGTGAGTGTGCGCACGGTCCATCGCGACATCGGCGCACTGCAGCAGTCCGGCGTGCCGATCTTCGCCGAGTCCGGTCACAACGGTGGATTCGAGCTCGTCGGCGGCTACACCACCCGGCTCACCGGCATGACCCGGGACGAGGTCGAGGCGATGTTCCTGATGGGCCTGCCGGAGGCGGCTGCGGACCTGGGGCTCGCCGATGCAGCCTCCACCGCCCGCCTCGAGATCGAATCAGGGCTGCCGGCCGCCCTGCGCCCCGGAGCGGACCGACTGCGCGGTCGCTTCCTGCTGGACGCGCCGGGCTGGTTCCGGCAGCAGGACCCGGTGCCCCACCTCGGCGCCCTTGCGGAGGCGCTGTGGGTGGGGCGGGTCGTCCACGTCATCTATCAGCGGTGGAAGGAGCCGACCGAGGTGACGCGCCGCCTCGAGCCGCTGCGCGTCGTACTGACGTCAGGTGTCTGGTATCTGGTCGCTCGGCAGCAGGGCTCCGCCCGGATCAGCAGCTACCGGATAGCGAAGATCCGCGATCTGACGGTGCTGTCCGACGAGGTCCGGCCGCCCGACGACTTCGACCTGTCCACGTGGTGGCGCGACCACACAGCCGACCTGCGCTCGCGACTCGTCACCGGGGAGGCGACGATCCGCCTCGCGCCGCACGCCGTCGACCGCCTCGTCGAGGGCGCCCTTCCCGACGTGATGCGCGCGGTCATGGCCGGCACCGAGGAGCCCGACGGATGGGTCCGTGCGGTCATCCCGATAGAGTCCCTCATCCACGCGGAGAAGGAGCTGTTGCGGCCTGGCGCCGGAGTCGAGGTGCTCGAGCCGCTCGCGCTCCGCGACGCCCTCGCGAGCGCGGCCGCAGGAATGTTGGAGATCTACGCGAGCGGACGACCGCTCCAATCGGGGTAGAGGACCAGGAGTCATCTGCCGCGTGGCGGTTCGCGCACATTCGCGTGCAGGGCGCCGCTGCCGTGTTCACTGAGTGGACCGCCGCCGGCCGACCGGCGTTGGCCCGCTGCCTGCCGGCGTCGGTCAGCATCCGGCCATGGGAATCACCGCAGCAGCCGACTTGCCAGCCAGCCACCCGCAGCGCGCGGTACTCCTCACCGCGGCCGGGCCGCGGATGCGGCAGGTGCTCGACGAGATCTCGCTTCCCGCGTTCAACTGGTACGCCGCCCGCTGGGGCTACCACGTGGAGGCGACCACGCTCTCCCGTGACGGCGTCGGCGCCGAGCACGCCGCGCAGCGCGCGAAGTGGCAGAAGATCGGTCTCCTGCGCGAGGCGCTGACCCGCTACGAGGTCGCGGTCTGGTTCGACGCCGACGTCCTCGTACAGCGCGACGACGAGGACGTCGCCCGCCACCTGCACCCGCACCACTTCCAGGCGTTCGCGGTCGAGCAGGTGCCGGCCGAGCACCGCATCAACCCCAACACCGGCGTCTGGGTGCTGCGGTCGTGCGCCTCGGCGTTCGCGTTCCTCGACGCGGTCGAGGCGCATGGGCAGCAGGCGGGGCCCTGGGCGGACCAGGGCGCCGTCCTCGCGGCGCTCGGCTGGGACCGCGGCGACGAGCAGTACCGCTGGGCGGGCCCAGGGATCGGCAGCACGCACCTGCGCCGCACCAGCTGGCTGCCGTCGTCGTGGAACCAGCCGTACGTCGGTCCGCGCAGCGCGCAGGACAGCTACAACAGCGACCCCGCGTCGTACGCCGATCGCCCGGTCGTGTCTCGGCCGCACGCCCTGCACTTCATGGGACTCACCCCCGAGGCGAGGTACCGCTACATGGCGACGGCCGCAGTCGAGGACGCCGAGCGGTCCGGCCGCTACTCCACCGTCTGACTGGCGCGCGGATCGCGAAGCGCGCAGCGCGTTCGGCACGCCGCACGACGCCAGGTATCAGCAGTAGGCGCCGGCGATCGACGACCGGGCGCGGGCGGCGTACTCGACGGTGAAAGAGCTGCGGCCGAGCCTGCCGACCAGCGGCAGGTGCACCGTGGACTCGGCGTGGACCTCGACGCCCGGTCCGCCGTCGACGGTGGTCGCGACGATCTCGAGCCGTACGCCCTCGCGCGCGTAGCGGTCCACGACCTGCCGCATCTCGTCGGTGACCGGCAGCGACACGAGGCAGTCCGCCCCGGCGAAGTACCGCGCGTCGTCGACCTGCTGGGCCGCGGCGAGCGCAGCGCCGTCGGCCTGGCTGGCGATCCGCTGCCGGGCCAGGAACACCATCGACACGTCGATCGCGACCGAGATCAGCAGCGCCGCGATCACCACGAAGCCGACCACCAGCAGGCTGATCGTCCCGTCGTCGCCCAGCGGTCGGCGTACCGGCGTCGTCATCCGCACGGCTCCAGCGCGCGGTACGGGTCGATCGTCTCGGTGTGCTCGCCGGAGACGGTCACGTCGGTCAGTCCGGCCAGCAGCGGGAGCTCGACCTTGCGCCGTACCGTGACGGTGACCTCGCCACCGGCGCAGAACCCGCTCGGCGCGGCGACGCCGAGGTCGGCCGGCGACAGGTCCGGCAGTCCCTGGTCGGCGACGGCCAGGTTGGCCGCGAACAGCGCGCGCTCGGCAGCGTCGTCCGGGCCGGCTGCGGTGACGTAGGCGCGGCCGCCCTGCCGCGCCGCCTCGGCGACCGCGAAGGCCGTCCGCTGCAGCTGGAAGGCGGCCAGCACGATGTAGACGAGCGGCACCATCAGCAGCACCGCGAGGTAGACGAACTCGACGGTCGCGCTGCCACTGTCGCGACTCGTCGTCACGGCGCGACCTCGCGCACCGCGTGGCCGGTGACGTCGACGTCGACCGAGCCGAGCGGGAGGAAGAACATCGGCAACGGCCCGTCGACCCGGACCTCCACGACGTCGACGGGGTCGGCGCCGCCGCGAGTCGCCACCGCGCCGGTGCAGCGCAGTCGCTCCTCGACGCGGGCCAAGGCCTCGCGGATCCGGCGGCACGCCTCGGCAGCGCCGTCCTCCACGCGGCGGTCGACGTTGGCGCCGTACCGAGCGCCAGCCGCCGCGCTGGCGACGACCACGTTGCGCGCGTGCAGCACCATCCCGAGCTGGAGGATGCCGAGGAACAGCGGGATGAGCAGGAAACCGACGACCAGCACGAACTCGGCGACCGCCGAACCAGCGTCGCGGTACGCCGCCCGTGTCGTCACGCCGGTCAGTCCGGCGTCACCGAGTCGAGCGCGTTGCGCAGGATCGAGAGCAGCTGGTCCTCGGCGAACGCCCAGATCGCGGTGACCAGCGCCGCCGTCATCAGCGTCACGAGGACCCAGCCCGGCACGTCGCCGCGCTCCCTGCCGTCCTCGTCGCCTGCGGCGCGCGCGAAGCAGCGCGCCAGCAGGTGCATCGCGCGCTCACTGATGTGCATGGTTCCTCCGTTGTGAAGTGATCAGGCGAGGACGCGCAGGTTGTAGAAGCCGGGGAAGAGCGCGAACACGATCGTCACCGGCAGCACCATGAACACGACCGGCAGCAGCATCGCGATCTCGCGCTTGCCGGCCGACTCGAGCAGCTGCCGCTTGCCCGCCTCGCGGACGTCCGCTGCCTGGGCGCGGAGCACTTCGGCGAGCGGTGTGCCGCGCTCCACCGCGATCGCCATGCCGTCGACGAACCGGGCGAGCGGTGCGACCGACGTGCGCGCGGCGACGCCCTCCAGCGCCTGGATCAGCGATGCACCGGCGCGCGCCTCGTGCAACGCCGCGCGCAGCTCACGGGCGAGCTCGCCGCTGCTGATCCGGCAGACCCGGTCCAGCGCACCCACCGGGCCTTCACCGGCCGTGACGGCGAGGGCGAGCAGCTCCGCGATCGTCGGGAACTCGGTCAGCATCCGCTCCTCGCGCCGCGCGACCTCGTGGCTGAGGTAGGTGTCCCGGCCGAGCACGCCGACGGTGGTGAGGACCGCGCAGAGCACCAGCAGCGGCACCGGCCC
Source organism: Mycobacteriales bacterium (assembly GCA_035645255.1). Classification (GTDB taxonomy): domain Bacteria; phylum Actinomycetota; class Actinomycetes; order BP-191; family BP-191; genus DASQMY01. Next base: position 1,522 of record DASQMY010000226.1, on the reverse strand, counting down.
CGAGCCGGCGCCGCTCGCGAGCGACAGAACGACGAGGACCAGCCCGACGGCAAGACCGGCGCCTCCCCAGAGCACCTGCTCGGCGCGGAACTCCTCGAGGGTCATCTCCCGGCCGGCCTGCGCCAGCTTGCGGCGCAGCGACGTCGCGCCGCCGAGCCAGCGGTCGAGCAGCCGGCCGCCGTCACCGATCAGCGGCCGGAGCAGCCGGTCGACGGTCGGGAACGGCGTGCGGGTCGCGTCCCGCTCGAGCAGCCGCGACGGGCGCGGCGCGTCGCGGAGGTAGGGAGCGAGCCGGTCGTCGAGCCGGATCCGGCGCATCGGCGGCGAGTAGGAGACCGCGATCAGCGCGCCGACGCCCGCCGCCGTACCGAGCAGGACGCCGGACGCGAGTGGGTTCATCGCAGCACCCGGCTCTCCTCGGGAAGCCGCGCGATCCGCAGCATGAGCCGGTAGGCCACGAACGAGACAGCGCCGCCGATGAGCAGCACCAGCGAACCGGCCGGCCGGCGGTATGCCTGCACCGCCTCGGGGCGCAGCGAGAGCATCAGCAGGAGCACCCAGGGCGCGGCGAGGGCGAGGCGCGCGCCGCCCACGGTCCAGCCCTGCCGGGTCTCCAGCTCCGAGCGGGTGCGGGCGTCCTCGCGGAGGAACGCCGACAGCGTGCGCAGCAGCCGGCCGAGGTCGGTGCCGCCGACCTGGCGCGCCATCCGCAGCGCCTCGACGACCCGGTCGCCGACCGGGTCGGCGAGGCTCGCCTTCAGCCGGTCGAGGCACTCGTCGAAGCGGCCGGTCGAGCGGTAGTCGGCGGCGAACCGGTCGAACTGCGGACGGAGCAGCTCGGGCCCGCGCACGGCGAGCGCGCTCAGCGCCTCCGGCAGCGACAGACCAGCGCGGATCGCCGACGCGAGGTTGTCGACGACCTCCGGCCAGACCTCACGCAGCTCGACGCCGCGCCGGCGGCGCCGTCCGCGCACCAGGTTCAGCGGCGTCACCGCCGCGAACGACGCGAACGCCGCAGCGACGACCGGCACGCCCGACGTGCCGAGCAGCGCGACGAACACGACGAGGAACAGGCCCGCGCTGATCGAGACGAACTGCCGTACCGACACGCCCTCGATGCCGGCCTGCGCCAGCAGCTCATCGGTGCGGGTGCGCCACGTCGGTCTGCTGCGCTCGGTCCGCGGCCGGCGCGGTGACATCAGCGCGAGCCCGACCAGGAAAGCGCCGAGGCCGAAGACCAACCCGACGAGCACGCCCATCAGCCGACGCCGGACCACGCGCGGGCGCTCAACAATTCGGGCAGGTCGATCCCCGCGCGCTCGAACCGCTCCGGATGCGGCGGGAAGCCGTGCGCCCGTACCAGTCGGCCCCCGACCGACTCGAAGATCTGCGCGGCCTCCACGACATCGGCCTCGACGCGTCCGGGCACGCCGACGATCTCGCTGACTCGCCGCTGCCCCTGACCGTCCGACCTGGTGTGCACGACGATGTCCACGCTCGACGCCACCGTCGGCACGACGAA
>DASQMY010000225.1:0-13428 GCA_035645255.1 Mycobacteriales bacterium | reverse complement strand
CGCCCCAGTAGTCGATGTAGCGCAGCGGCTGCACCGCAGGGCTGATCTCCAGCTGAGCCTTCAGCGTCTGCTGCCCGCCGGCGGTCACCGGGGTCATCCTGGCCTCGTTGTACGACGCGCGCACCGGCTGCGAGTAGCGGTAGCCCGTCGTGTGCCGCACCGAGATCCGCCACGTCATGCGAGTGATTCCTCCGGCCGCCAGATGACTGCGTTGGAGTCGGCGAAGAAGCGGCTGCTCACGCCCTCGCTCACCTCGCTCATCACCCGCTGCAGGCCGTGCAGTCGCTCGGGCAGACCGTCGAACACCTTGTCCTTGGCGAGGAACTCGAGCTCGGTCCGCGCCCGGCCGATCGCCCGCCGCGCGTTGTCGCCGGACCCGAGCCGGCCGGCGGTCGAGTCGAGCCGGACGAGCGCGTTCTCGCCGACGACGAGCGAGTGGAAGACCGAACGCGGGAAGAGCCGGTCCAGCAGGAGGAACTCGAGCACGAGCTGCGACTCGACACCGCGCTGGTAGGTGCGCAGGTAGGCCTCGTGCGCTGAGCAGGCGCGCAGCGTCGGGATCCAGCCGTCGCCCGGCATCGGCGAGATGACGCGCGCCGCGAGCAGCCGTGCGGTCATGTCGACGCGCTCGACGGAGCGGCCGAGTACCAGGAAGTCGTAACCGTGGTCGCGGCTCATCGTCGACTCGGTCAGGCCGGCGAACATCGCCGCACGCTCGCGCACGTAGGAGAAGAACGGCGCCGGGCCGAAGTCGCGCGCCGCCCGCACCCGCGGCGCCACCTCGTGGAACGTCGTGTTGAGGCACTCCCAGATCTCCGACGACAGCGCCTCCTGCACGCCGCGGGCGTTCTCCCGCGCCGATTCGAGCGCGCCGACGATCGAGCTGGCATTCCCTCCGTCGTAGGCGAACGTCTCCAGCAGCTGCTGTGTGTCGGTCGGCACGTCCTCGCGCACACCCATGACCGACGCGAGCACCGCGGTCGCCTGCGCCTCGTCGATCGTGGGGTCCTCGAGCACCAGGTGGAAGTGCACGTCGAGCAGCCGGGCGGTGTCCTCGGCGCGCTCGACGTAGCGGCCGACCCAGAACAGCGCCTCGGCGATCCGGCTCAGCACGCCGCGCCGCCGTACTGCTGCTGCTGCTCCTGCTGGCCGGACATCGGCCCGACGTCCGGCGCGTTGGCCTGCACCGCACCGGCGTCGTACGCCGGCCAGTCGCGCTGCTCGACCCGCTCCGGCCCGGACGTGAGCACCCAGGTGTCCTTGGAGCCGCCGCCCTGGCTGGAGTTGACGACCAGGCTGCCCTCGCGGAGCGCGACCCGGGTCAGGCCGCCGGGCAGCACGCGGACGCGCGACCCGTCGTTGGTGGCGAACGGCCGCAGGTCCACGTGCCGCGCGGCGAGCGTCGTGCCGGACTGCGACGGCACCGTCGAGAGCAGGACAACTTCCTGCGCGATCCAGCCACGCGGGTTGGCGAGGATCTCGTCACGCACGCCGGAGAGCTGCTCGTCGGAGGCGTGCGGGCCGATCACCAGTCCGTAGCCACCGGAGCCGTCGACCGGCTTGAGCACCAGCTGGTCGAGCCGGTCGACGCACGCGGCGAGGACGTCCGGCTCCTCGAGCCGGTAGGTGGGCACGTTGGGCAGCAGCGGCTCCTCGCCCAGGTAGTAGCGCACCAGCTCCGGCACGTAGCTGTAGGTCAGCTTGTCGTCCGCGACGCCGTTGCCGACGGCGTTCGCGATGGTGACGTTGCCCGCCCGCGCGGCGTTGAGGATGCCGGGGCAGCCGACGACGGAGTCACCGCGGAAGTGCACCGGGTCGAGGTAGTCGTCGTCGACGCGGCGGTAGACGACGTCGACACGGCGCTCGCCGCTCGTCGTCCGCATGTACAGCACGTTGTCACGGCAGTGCAGGTCGCGGCCCTCGACCAGCTCGATCCCCATCTTCCGGGCGAGGAACGTGTGCTCGAAGTACGCCGAGTTGTAGACGCCCGCGGTCAGCAGTACGACGGTCGGGTGGCTGACCCCGGCCGGCGCGGCGGCGCGCAGCGCCTCCAGCAGCACTGCGACGTGGCCGGCGACCGGCTCGACGTGCTGCTGCAGGAAGAGCCCGGGGAAGACCCGGGCCATCGTACGGCGGTTCTCCACGACGTAGGAGATCCCGGACGGCACGCGCAGGTTGTCCTCGAGCACCCGCATGACGCCCTGCGCGTCCCGCACCAGGTCGATGCCGGACAGGTGGATGCGCACGCCGTTGGCCGGCTCGATGCCGGCGGCGGGCCGGTGGAAGTGCGTGGACGTGGCGACCAGCGAGTACGGCACGACCCCGTCCTTGAGGACGTGCTGCTCGCCGTAGACGTCGGCGAGGAACGCCTCCAGCGCCCGGATCCGCTGCACGACGCCGGCCTCGATGGCGGCCCACTCGTCGGCCGGGATCAGCCGCGGGATGAGGTCGAGCGGGAAGACCGACTCCCCGCCGGAGTGTGAGAACGTCACGCCCTGGTCGCGGAAGCTGCGGTCACGCGCGGAGCAGCGCTCCATCAGGTCGGCCTCGGTGAGCAGCTGCAGGGCGTCGTACAGCGCCTTGGTGTGCGGGTAAGGGCTGCCGTCGGCGGCGAACATCTCGTCGTAGGCCGGGCTCCGGTAGCCGCTCAGCAGAGTGGCCATGACGACAGGTCTACCACTGTCGTGTTACATCCGGGGAACCAGCCCCGCGCGCCGGAAACGTCGCCGAAACACCGAAGGTGCAGGATGACCCGCATGCGCACTCTCCACGTCGGCTGCGAGTTCGACTACGACGTCGCGGTCGACACGCCCGCCGTCGTGATCGTGCAGCCCTCACTCGACGCCGGCGCGACCCTGCTGAGCGAGCAGTGGCAGCTCGCTCCGGACGTCAAGCACCACGGCTACCTCGACGCCTACGGCAACCGGTGCGAGCGGATGACACTGCCGCCGGGCGACACGGTGCTGCGGTACGACGCGACGGTCGTCGTCCCGGACGCGACGGAGCCGGCCGACCCGGGCGCCCGCGAGCTGCCGGTCGCCGACCTGCCGGACGAGACGCTGGTCTACACGCTGCCGAGCCGGTTCGTGCTGTCCGACGTGCTGAGCGACGAGGCGTGGTCGCGGTTCGGCTCGCTGGCGCCCGGCTACGGCCGGGTGCAGGCGATCTGCGACTTCGTCAACGGCCACCTGCGGTTCTCCTACGGCACGAGCACGCCGACGACGACGTCCGCCGACGTATTCGGGGCCGGCGTCGGCGTGTGCCGTGACTTCACCCACCTCGGCATCACGTTCTGCCGGGCGCTCAACATCCCGGCCCGCTACGTCTTCGGCTACCTCCCCGACATCGACGTCACCCACGAGGGTGCGCCGCCGCCGATGGACTTCGCCGCGTGGATGGAGGTCTTCCTCGACGGGTCGTGGTGGACGTTCGACCCGCGCAACAACGTGCGGCGCAAGGGGCGCGTGGTCATCGGCCGGGGCCGCGACGCCGCGGACGTGGCGATGGTCACGACGTACGGCGGACCGGTGCTGCGCCGGATGGACGTGTTCGCGGAGGACGCGCCGGGCTGATCGCGGGTCGTGCGGCGGCCCTGTGCTGCCGATGGGAAGGGCAGGCAACACCGTTGACGGAGGTCGCGAGGTGACACAGCGGGCGCAGGAGCAGCTCGGCCGGCCACTGCTCGACCCGGCCGGGCTCGACCTCGAGTCGGCCGACCGGGTCACCTACGTGATGCGCCAGCGCCTGCGCTACGACTACGACGGGTCGGCCTACGACCTCGCGCACCGGCTCGTCGTCGTGCCGCGGCAGCGGCACGGCAACCAGCGCCGGCTGCACCACAGCCTGACCGTCTCCGCCGCGGCGGCCGACGTGACGACCCGCCGGGACCGGCACGGCAACCTGGTCACCCAGGTCCGCCTCGGCGTCGTACCGGAGACGGTGGAGTTCTCGCTGCAGGCGCTCATCGAGCGCCGCGGCGCCTCGACCGGTGCGACGCTGCCGCTGTCGGCACTCAGCGAGCTGCGGCTGCTCCGCCCGACCAAGCTCACTACCCCCGACGCGGCGCTGCAGCAGGTCGCGCGCGAGCTCCGGGCCGCCGCGCCGGACGACCTCGACTTCGCCGAGGTCTGCTGCGCGCACGTCAACGGCGCGATCGCCTACGAGTACGGCCCGACGTCGGTGTCGACCACAGCTGCGCAGGCCTACGCCGGCGGCCGCGGGGTCTGCCAGGACCACGCGCACGTGATGCTCGCGATCTGCCGCGCCGCCGGCGTACCGGCGCGGTACGTCTCCGGTCACCTCCTCGGCGAGGGCGGCAGCCACGCCTGGGTCGAGGTGGTCGTCCGCGACGGCGACCGCGCGACCGGCGTCGCGTTCGACCCGTGCAACGGGCGCCGGGCCGGCGCCGGCTACATCACCGTCGCGACCGGCCGCGACTACGCGCACGTCGCGCCGACGTCCGGCTACTACGCCGGTGACGCGACCGGCCGGCTCACCGTGACCAAGTCGATCGGCGTCATCGCCGCGGCCTGACGGTGCCGCGCATGCGGGCTTGCAGCCCGGCGCGCACCGTCGGCCACTCGGCCGCGACCACTGAGTACATCGCCGAGTCGCGCAGCTTGTCGTCCTCGCCCGCGACGTGCGAGGCCTGCCAGCTGCGCAGCACGCCTTCGAACGACGCGCCGATCGACAGCAGCGCCGCCCGCGAGCGCTCGTTGCGGGCGTCGGTCTTGAAGTCGACCCGGCCGACCCGCCAGGTCTCGAATGCGTGCGTCATCAGCAGCAGCTTCGCCTCGGTGTTGATCCGGGTGCCCTGAGCCGATGCGGCCAGCCAGGTGCCGCCCACCTCGACGGCGTACGGCAGGTCGTGCGCCGTCCGGCTGCGCAGGGTCAGGTAGCGGGTGACGCCGACGGCGCGCTGCTCCTCGAGGGATACCTGCGCGAACGGGATCGTCTCGCCGCGGTCGCGTGCCTCGAGCAGCTCGTCGGCGTAGCGGGCCATCGCCTCGCGACCCGCCGGGACGGTCGTGAAGCCGTACGTCTGCGTGTCCTCGGCGGCAGCCGAAACCAGGTCGTCGAGGTGCGTGCTGGCGAGCGGCTGCAACTCGACGTGCGCGCCGGCGAGGACCGGCGCAGTGAGGACGGGCGTCATCGGCCGACCCTCTCACGGCCGGCTCGCAGCTCCGCTTCAACTGGGTGCAGTTTGGGCCGCGACACGCCGCTTGTCCTCGGCGTGTCGTGGCCCCTTCTGCACACCAGTCGCCTCCCGAGGTCGGTCAGCGGGCAGCGGTCAGCCGGGGCAGCCGGGCGGGAGGACCAGGCGGCGGACGCCGAACTCGACCTGGTAGCCGAACCCGTCCACCGAGCCGGTCTCGTTGTTGCCCTGCAGCGGCGCGCTCGCGAGGGCACCCGTCGTGGCGTCGACGCAGGTGACGTTGCCGCCGTTGTTCTCGACCCAGAGCACCGAGTCGCCGGGCCAGACCACCGCCCCTGGACCGATCCGGTCGTTCATCGGCGTCCCGCCGACCACTGCGAGCGACGTCGCGTCGAGGTGCACGACCTTGTCCCGGTCGGCGTCCGCCTCGTTGCCGTAACCCGCCGCCCACAGCTGGCCGTCGCCCGTGAGCGCGATGGAGATCTTGCCCAGCCCGATGTCGACGCGGGCGGTCTCCTCGCCGGTCGTCGGGTCGTAGGCGACGACGTACGGGTCCTCGGCGAGCAGCAGCCGGCGTCGAGCCTCGTCCGCGACGACCGCGGTCGGCTGGCGGCCCGGGAGCAGCTCTGGAGTGGTCGCGCCCGCCTTCAACCGGTACAGACCCTTGTCACTGGCCAGCCACAGCTCGCCGTCCAGCACGGCCGCGGAGTACAGGTAAGCCGGAAGCTCGAGCGAGCGCCGGGCCTCCAGCGTCGACGTAGCGAACTCGGTGAGCGACGCCGAGGCGGTGCCGTTCGCGCCCCACGCCCACACCGAGTCATCGCCCGCGACGATGCCGGTCGGCGTCCGGCGTACCGCAGCCGTGCTGGTCGTCACTCGGCTGGGACTGCCGAGGTACGTGTGCTGCACGGTCCCTTCCTTGGTCAGCGTCCAGAGCAGCGTGCCTCGGAACAGGACGGCGTCGACGACCTCGCTCAGCTCGCGCATCGGCTCGGTGCGGATGGCCGGCGGCGTCGGGCTCGCCGTCGGTGCGGCCGAGGTCGCGGTCGCCGCCGGGGAGTCGTTCGCCCGGTCCGGCGACGACAGCGCGACGCCGACGCCGCCCGCGCCGACCACCGCGGCAGCGACCGCCGCCACCCCCATCGCGGTACGGCGGCCGTGCAGCCGGGCGGCGCCGGACCGGTAGGTGGCAGCGTGCCGCGGGTCGGCGACCAGCTCCCGGCGCGGGTCGGTGAGCGTCCTGCGGACGAGATCCTCGATGTCGTTCATCGGCTGGCGTCCTCGCGGTCGGTGAGCTGCTGGCGCAACCGCGCCAGCGCCTTTGCTGCCTGGCTCTTCACGGTCCCGGAGGCGCAGCCGAGCGTGTCGGCAATCTCGGCCTCGGACAGACCCTCGTAGTAGCGCAGGACGAGCACCGCGCGCTGCCTCGGCGGCAGCTCGGCCAGTGCACGCCACATGGCGTCGCGCTCGTCCCACCCGGCCGTCTCGTCGTGGACCGGCGCGACGCCTTCTGGCGGGTCCGCGACGACGCGCTCGCGCCGCCGGCCAAGCGACCGCCAGGTGTTGAGGTGCGTCGTGACGATGGCGCGGCGGACGTAGCCCTCCGGGTTGGAGCGGTCGCGGACGCCGCGCCAGGCGAGCGCGGTCCTGGCGAGTGCGGTCTGCACCACGTCCTCCGCCGCGTGCCGGTCGCCGGTGAGCAGGTGCGCGTAGGTGAGCAGCGCGCCCATCCGGGCGGTCACGAACGCATCGAACTCGCCGTCCGGCTCCCACCGCCTGCGCTGCACCACACCAGTAAAGACACCAGCGGGCCGCGGGCGGTTGCCCACCGGGCTAGCCGCCGTCGCGCCACCGCGGCAGCACGTCGCGGGCCACCGTCTCGAGGACCGCCTCGTCGCCGGCGTACCAGCCTTCCGGGCGGGGCCATGTCGTCACCACGTCGGTGAAGCCGGCGGCCTCGGCTCGGCCCACCGCGTCCTCGAACGCCCCGACGCTCGACAGCGAGAACACCGGCGCGGAGTCGAGCTCGAGGTAGCGGGCGAACGACGTCGACGCGCGGCCGGCGGCCTGCAGGGCGTCGTCGAGGCGGGCCGCCAGTTTGCCGACCCCGCCCCACCACTCGTCGGTGTCGTCCACCCGCGGCCCGGTGGTCACCCAGCCGTCGCCGAGGCGGGCGGCGAGCCGCATCGTCCGCGGGCCGTTGGCCGCGACGACGAACGGGACGCGCGGCGACTGCACGCAGCCGGGGGTGCTGCGGGCGTCGACCGCGGTGTAGTGGGTGCCGGCGTGATCCACGCGGTCGGTGCGCAGCAGGAGGTCGAGCAGCTCCACGAACTCGCGGAAGCGGTCGGCCCGCTCGCCCGGGGTGAGGTCCGGCGTACCGAGGACCTTTGCGTCGAAGCTGGGCGAGCCGGCGCCGGCGCCGATGCCGAGGGTCAGCCGACCGGCGGAGAAGTCGTCGAGTGCGGTGACCTCGCGGGCGAAGTGCACCGGGTGCCGGAAGTTGGGTGACGCGACCATCGTGCCGAGCCGGAGCGTCGAGGTGACCGATGCCGCAGCGGTCAGCGTCGCGACGGCGTCGAACCACGGACCGTCGACGAGGTCGCGCCAGCCGAGGTGGTCGTAGGTCCAGGCGTGGTCGAAGCCGTAGTCCTCCGCCCTCGTCCATCGCGAGCGGGCCTGCGCCCATGGCAGGTCGGGGAGGATGACGATGCCGAAGCGCATGCCGACCACGGTAGCGGTCAGCCCGGCAGCGCCGCCGCCCGGGCCCGCAGCAGATCCTGCTCGCTGGTGTTGCCGGTGAGCGTGACGGCCCGGTCGAGCTCGACCCGCGCCTCGTCGTACCGCTCGAGCTTGACGAGCAGGTCGGCCCGCACGGCGGGCAGCAGGTGGTACGAGCCGAGCGACCCCGCGGCGACCAGCTCGTCGACGATCTGCAGGCCGGCCGCGGGCCCGGCCGCCATCGAGACGGCGACTGCGCGGTTGAGCTCCACGACCGGGCTCGGCACCAGCACGGCGAGCCGGTCGTAGAGCGCCGCGATCCGCGCCCAGTCGGTCTCGTCCGCCGGCCGGGCCCGGGCGTGGCACGCGGCGATCGCGGCCTGCACGCCGTACGGCCCGAGGTCGCCCGTCCTCTGCGCGCGGTCGAGCGCGGCCAGCCCGCGGCCGACGAGCAGGCGGTCCCACCGGGACCGGTCCTGGTCGAGCAGCAGCACCGGCTCACCGGACGGGCCGCGCCGGGCGCGCAGCCGCGACGCCTGGATCTCCATCAGCGCCACGAGCCCATGCACCTCGGGCTCGCCCGGCGCCAGCTCCGCCAAGATCCGGCCCAGGCGCAGCGCGTCGTCGCACAGCGCCGGCCGCGTCCAGTGCTCCCCCGCGGTCGCCGAGTAGCCCTCGTTGAAGATCAGGTAGACGACACCCAGCACGGCGGACAGCCGCGCCGTGAGCTCCGCGCCGCCCGGCACCTCGAAGGGCACCTTCGCGTCGGCGAGCGTGCGCTTCGCCCGGACGATGCGCTGCGCCACGGTCGCCTCGGGCACCAGGAAGGCGCGCGCGATCTCCGGCGTGGTCAGCCCGCCGACCAGCCGCAGCGTGAGCGCGACCTGCGCCTCCTGGGACAGGACCGGGTGACAGGCGGTGAAGACGAGCCGAAGCAGGTCGTCGCCTATGTCGTCGTCCAGCGCGTCGACGAGGTCCGGCTGGGTCTGCTCCTGCACCAGCAGCTCGTACCCGAGCTCGGCGTGCTTGCGCTGCGCGACGGCGTCCCGGCGGAACTCGTCGATGGCCCGGCGCTTGGCGGCCGCCATCAGCCAGGCGCCCGGGTTGTCGGGTACGCCCGCCCGCGGCCACTTCTCGAGCGCGATCAGCAGCGCGTCCTGGGCGAGGTCCTCGGCCCGGCCGACGTCCCGCGTGAACCTGGCGAGGCCCGCGATCAGCCGCGCCGACTCGATCCGCCAGACCGTCTCGATCGCGCGGTGGGTGGAATGGTCGGCTGCTGTCACAGCAAGGGACTATCGCACCTGCGGCGCGATAGTACCCTGCCGGCGTACGCCCGTGCCCGGCGCTGCTGCGGCTACTGCTGGGCGACCTCGGCCCGCAGCCGGTCCTCCTGCTCCTTGAGCTCGGGCGTGAGCGCGTCCCCGAAGTCCCCGTCCTCGTACAGCGGCCGGATCTCGATCTCGGAGTCCCCGGGCATGGGGTTGGGGCACCGCTTGACCCACTCGACCGCCTCGTCCAGGTCCCGGACCTGCCAGAGCCAGAACCCGGCGACCAGCTCCTTGGTCTCGGTGAACGGGCCGTCGACGACCGTCCGGTCCTTGCCGGAGAACTGCACCCGCTTGGCCTGCGAGGTCGGCTTCAGTCCTTCCCCGGCGAGCATCACCCCCGCCTTGACCAGCTCCTCGTTGAACCGGCCCATCGCGGCGAGCTCCTGCTCGGTCGGCAGGACGCCGTTCTCGCTGTCGGTCGTCGCCTTCACCAGCACCATCACGCGCATATCAGTCTCCTCGAGTCGTCGGCCCCGGCAACCTGCGGCCGGTCGCGACCGGGGCTCGTCCCCGGCTCTAACCACGCGTCGAGCGGCCCACACCGGATTCGACACGGGTCGCAGAGTTTTTTCTCACCGTGCCCGGCGCGGTCAGCCGAGGTGCGCGACCCCGCCCCAGATCTCGGTCCAGGGCGCGCGCCGCTGCCGGCACACCCAGACCGGGGTCCCCTGCTCGTCGTTGTCCAGCCCGACCCCGTTGTCGACGATGGATGCGCGGTCCACCGCCGCGAACCACTCCCGCAGCCGGCTCTCGTCGTAGCCGACGACGACCACCACCTGATCGGGGCGCTCCGGCGGCGGCCCCCAGTCGGCGTAGCCGTTGTGCCCGCTGTGGGCGCGCGGCAGGCCGAGCTCCGGGCCGTAGCGGTCGATCGCGCCGGCCTGCCCGTAGTTGCGCGTCAGGATCACGGCGCCGGCGCGCTCGTCGGCCGGCAGCGCAGCGTGCACGACGGCGACGCTGCGTACCAGCGCCGGCCAGCCGACGGTCTCGCCGGCGTCGTAGTTGATGTCGACGATCGGCGTGTCGGCGAGGCTCGCCGCCGGCACCAGCGGCAGGAACAGCACTGCGGACACGGCCGCGCTCAGCGCGAGCGCACCGGCGAGCAGGCCGGTGCGCGCCCTGCCCGCGCCGCGCCGTACCCAGGCTGCGGTGGGCGCAGCGCCGGCGGCCAGGAGCAACGGAAACAGGCCCGCCAGGTAGTACGGCTTGCCACCGCTGACGATGAAGACGACGGCCAGCACGGCGTACGCCGCCGCGAACGCGCGGTAGCGGCGGAGCTCGGAGGCTGTGGCCAGCCGCCACAAGCCCGCGACCCACACCGGCACGAGCAGCGGGCTGACGAGCACGAGCTGGTAGGGCAGGAACAGCCAGCGCGGCTCGCTCGTGCCGGAACCCCCGGACGCGATCACGCCCGAGATCTCCAGCTGCGGCCAGCCGTGGTCGGCCTGCCAGATCAGGTACGGCGTCCACAGCGCGAGGGCGATCGCCGCCGCCAGCCACGGCCACCGCGAGCGCAGCACGTCGCGTGGGCCGGCGATGACCAGCCCGCTGGCCAGCCCCAGGAGCAGGAACGCGACGAGCACCTTGTTCTGCAGGCCGATCCCGGCCACCAGGCCGACCCACAGCCAGCTCCGGCCGCCGTCGCGCAGCGCCCTGACGAGCAGCCAGGACAGGACCGTCCAGGCGAGCACGTCGAAGACGCTGGTCGACAGCAGGTGCCCGACGGCGAGCAGGATCGCCGACACCGCCATCGCCGCGGCCGCGATCGCCTGCGCGGCGCGGTCGCCGCCGAGCTCACGGGCGATCAGCCCGGTGCAGAGCACCACCAGCCCGGCGGCGACCGCCGGCAGCAGGCGCAGCCCGACGAGCGAGCCGCCGAAGACCTCGCCGGCCAGGCGGGCGAGCAGCGGCGTCAGCGGCGGCTGGTCGGGGTAGCCGAACGCGAGCTCGTCGCCGGCGCGCAGGAAGTACAGCTCGTCGCGGTGGTAGCCGTACGCGTTGCTCCCCAGGACCAGCACCCAGCCGACCGCCGTCGCGGCAGCAACGAGCGGCAGCCAGGCGACGGGCAGGCGCTGCGACTGCATCACTCGATCGTAGGGACTCACCCACCCGCCGAGTCGCGCCCCGCGGCGCGCAGCACGGCGAGGGCGTCGACGGTCACCCACGGGTTCATCGCGCGGGCGTCGACGCCACCCCAGTCGACGAGCTCGAAGTGCGGCCGGTCGCCGCCGACGCCCTTGTAGTACCTGGCCTGCGCGGGCCAACCGCCGTCCGGGAGGCGCGCGTCCGCCAGCCGGTCGAGTGCGTCCGTGCAGCGCTCGTCGCCGACCAGCCCGAGCTCGGCGAGCCCCTTCAGCGCACCGAGCAGCTCGTAGTGCCAGTACGCCGGGTAGTGCAGCTTCGCCCAGTCGTGGTGGACGACCCGACCGGTCGACCGCCGGAACAGCACGCGCCGGTCGAGCAGCACCTCGGCCGCCCGGCGCGCGCCGTCCTTGGCTGCCGCGTCGCCGCTCGCGGCGGCGTAGGCGGACAGCCCGCGCATCGGCAGCAGCGTCTCGTGGACCGAGGACGACGAAGCCTCGGCCTTGCGGTCGCAGTTCCACCCGCCGTCCGGCCACTGCCAGTGCAGCAGCCGTTCGACCAGCTGCTCCGCGCGGTCGTCGGCCGGGGCGAGCCGGACCACGGACAGCAGTGCGCTGCCGTGCTGCGACCCGCACCGCCGGTACCGGCCGTCGATGAGCGGCACGGCGCGTGTGCGGTACGACGCCGCCTTGCTGCCGCTCTCCGACTCCCGGAAGTAGCTCGGCGCCAGCCAGGTCTCGAGCACGCCGTCGACGACCGGCCGCAGCTCCTTGTCGCCGGCCGGGTAGCCCAGGTCGGCGAGCGACGCGAGCACCCAGTGCGCGCCCTGCCACTTGTCGTAGGTCGGCGGCCGGAGCTCGGCATGGCCGGCGAGCAGCCGGCGTACCCGAGGCGACCGTCGTACCTCGCCCTGCAGCCGGCGGATCGCGCGCGATTCGGGCTCCTCGCCGAGGACGTGCACGCGCGTCTTCCACCGGATCGACGGCTCCGCACTGGCGAGCAGGGTGTCGACGACTGCCGTTGCCATGCCGGGATCCTAGGCCGCCGCCGCGCCCCCGCCGGCCGCTCGCGGTCAGTCGGCCGGCGCCGGTCCGACGACCGGCTGCCAGGTGCGGACGGCGAACCACCTGCACGCCGGCGGTGGTGAAGTACGGATCCGCGGCCATCAGCTCCCGCGCGTGGGGCTCATCGGTCGTGAGCAGCAGCAGCGCGCCCGAGTCGTCCTCCCACGGGCCGGCCGCGAGCATGATCCCGCGGGCGTGCAGGTCGGCCAGCCGCTGCCGGTGCGCGGGTCGCGCGGCGAGTCGGGCGGGGTCGTCGGTGAAGGACAGCTCGATGGAGACCATGATGCGACGCTAGGGCGACCGGCGAGCAGTGGCTGTGTCCCGCGATACTTGCCGGATGGACGTCGACGGCCTGGCCGCCGTGCCGCTGCTGCGGACGCTGCCGCGGGCGCGGCTCGAATCGCTGGCCGGGCAGCTGCCGAGGCGGCGTGCCCGCCGGCCAGGTGGTCGCCCGCGCCGGTGATCCGGCGACGCACCTGGTGATCGTGGAGCGCGGGTCGTTGTCCGCGGCGCGTGACACCGCGGACGGGACCAGGGTGCAGTTCGGCAGCGTCGCCGGTCCGTGCACGCTGGACAAGGCCGCGACGCTGGACGAGGCGGTGCACACGGCGACGTGGACCGCCACCACTGCGTGCCAGGTCCGGCTGCTGCCGGTGCAGCTGCTCCGCCAGCTCATGGGGGAGCACGCAGCGCTGCGTGACCCACGTGTTCCGCTACCTGTCCGCTGAGGTCAACGCACATCGCGGCGCCCGGCTGCGCAGCGCCGGCGTCGACCCGCTGACCAAGGTCGCTGACTGGCCGGTCGACGCGCATCGCAGACGCGGAAGTCAGATCGCGCTACCTGGCGGCCAGCAAGGCCTGGGCGAGCATCTGGACCTGTCCCGGGTCACCGTCAACAGGGCGCTGGCCACCTTGCGCGCAGGCGCCGCGATCCGCGTGCGGCCGCGCGTCATCCACGTCCGGGACCCGGCGAAGCTCGTGCCGTTCGCGGCGCCGAACGGGCGCAGACCGCGGGTGATGCCGGCTGGCGCGCGGCTCGAGCCGCCGCACTAGGCTCGCCCGCATGAGGTACGCGTTC